>CAXSIE010000530.1:1345-3672 GCA_964237295.1 uncultured Flavihumibacter sp.
ATATAATTGTCCTTCCAGATTTTTTGCTAATAGCTGCAGCTTACTTTTCATTTCCTGGTATACTCATTTAGCGGCTGCAAAAATAGTTTGTTTTGCTGCTTTACGATTTCGAAACTTCAGAAAGTTTATAGTCTGGTGTTAAAAACTATCGGAACGGCCGGTTAACCTGCAATTAACAAAGATTTTTTTTTACGATAGAGCTACTATTCAATAACTTCATAAGCTCAACCAAAAAAACATATGATATACAAACTATTGCTTACTACTGTTTTATTTACAGGAGGATCTATGATGGCTAATGCGCAACAAAAAGCCAAACCGGAAGATACTGAAGTATGGGAACCTGTGCCAAAATCAGTTACGCCCGGCAAAACAAACAGTGAGCCTCCTTCTGATGCGATCGTTTTATTCGATGGCAGGAACCTGGATAAATGGGTGTCTGTAAACGATAGTACCAAGCCGGCTTTGTGGACGGTTGCCGATGGGATTATTACCGTAAAGAAAGGTACCGGTAACATTCAGACAAGGCAATCCTTTAAAGATTACCAGTTACATATTGAATGGAAAATTCCTGCAGACATCACGGGTACAGGACAGGCACGTGGTAACAGCGGTGTGTTTCTGGCTTCACTTGGTAAAGGTGATGCCGGATATGAATTGCAAACAATGGATTCTTATAATAACAAGACTTACGTGAACGGACAGGCGGGCAGTATCTACAAGCAAACCGCGCCGCTGGTGAATCCCAATCGTCAGCCGGGCGAATGGCAAACTTATGATATCATGTGGACGGCTCCTGTTTTTAAAGATGATAGTACGGTAACAACACCGGCAAAGGTTACTGTTCTGCTAAATGGTATATTGGTGCAGAATGGTACTGAATTAAAAGGCGCCACTCAGTACATCGGAAAGCCCAGCTACAAAAAGCATGGCCCTGCACCAATAAAGTTACAGGATCACGGAGACCCCAGTGCGCCGATCAGTTTTAGGAACATCTGGGTAAGGCCTATTTAGCTTTCAGCTTTCAGTTGTCAGCTATCAGGAAGAATTTATCATTGATTCATTCTTCCTGATAGCTGACAACTGAAAGCTGGTAGCTAACCTAAGGTATTAATGGTGCTGCTATATCTTTAAATACCACAGGCCAGGTTCCGGGTGTTGCTCCTATGCTTACACCTTTGTTCTTTCCACGGATCAGGCTGTCGGCACCGTAGTAATATAAGGGCCATCCTTTGTAGGTCATTTGTTTTTTAGTAAAAACATCAATAGAGCCAAACAATGTTGCATCAAGGGTAGACGGTGCAACAACTTTTGTATTTTCATAGACCGGAAATGTGGTGTTATTGCTAAAGTCGGATTTAGTGAATTTATTAGTATTCAAGCGGTCATTTTTAAATGCATACAATGTATGGCCGAGTCCGTCTGAAAAATAAATGGTTCTGCCGGTGCCTTCCGAATAATCTGATTTGTAGTTTTTACCATCATTGCCTGTTAACTGAGCGCTCACAAGCATAATGGTGTAATCTGTTTTTGCTACGAACCAATTTCCGCCCACTCCTTCACCTGTAGTGGCACCTGCTGGTTCCGGCGTATTAACACCGCCCGCATTTGGTGCATAATAATATAAAGGCCATCCTTTATAAGCGATCTGTTTTTTTCCGTTGGCTGCAACAATATTTGTAAAGTCTGAGAAGTGAAGGCTGGTATCACCAAGTTTTGCAGCGGTAAGCGTATCTACATTAAAGTACGGCCATACAGCCTCACAGCCGCCGGCACAACTATTGGCGCCCGTGAAGTCGTTGGAAAAAAAGTATAATGTTCGTCCATCCTTGTCTGTTAGATAGTTGCCAAGAATTTTACTGCTGGCAATCTTAATTTGTTTAACCACTTCCGGAACAGGGTCGGGTGTTTTATCTTTTTTACAACCATTAACTGTTATTAATAGTAAAGGCAAAGCAATGCCTAAGCTTAATTTGAATAGCTTTTTCATTAAAGTAAATTTAGATGTTAAGATTTTTTACTCAGACGATGTGAATGAAAGGTTATTCGTTAAAGTGTTTAGAAAGGTTGCCTGTAGTAAATAACTTCGTATACTTACATATCATCAAATCTTGCCTTTGATTATTACAAGGTAAGATGCCATATCATAAACAATAAATTAAAAGCATGAATAGTACAATAATAAAAAGCATTTTGCTAAGCAGCGTCTTGTTGGTTTCAGGAATGGCATACGCGCAGGATGTGATACCGTTGTATGAGGAAGCAATTCCCGGTTCAAAAAATTACCAGGATGAGGAAAAGACGGGTAAGGATGCCGTATCACATGG
>CAXSIE010000531.1:0-2530 GCA_964237295.1 uncultured Flavihumibacter sp.
AGGGCTTCCAAGCCCCTTAAACATATATAAACATAATAAACATAATAAACTTTCTTTCTATGAATCAAAGCCAGATGCTGAAATTATGAAGAAAGAGAAAAATGAAGTATTTTTTAAAGGAAATAATTTGCCTGAAAGGACAGAACATTCTTCTTCCGGGAAAGTTTTCCCTCAACCTCAACCAGTACCTGCTTCTGCCGCCGAAGAAAACATAGCTGGGGAAAAGAAAAATATGTCTGTAAAGAATCCCGGAGAAGTAGATCCTGTAATCAAATTCTTTCTCGAGTCAGGTTATCCTGAAAGCGAAGCGATTAAATTTTTTTATTACTACTCAGCTACCGGCTGGAAAGTTGGTGGCAAATCACGCATTGAAAACTGGCATTCAGCGGCTCATAGCTGGATGATAAACGCGCGAAATACAAGTACTCAGGGAAAACCAAACAAGCAACTTCCTCGTAAAGGCAAGCTTGATGTAAATAACAATAAAAATTACTCAGAAGCCCTCTAGATAATGTTACGTTATGGTAGAAAACAAGGTCTGCCCCTTAATAAAGGATTAATGCTTACTGGCCCGGCAGACTGTGGTAAAACGAGTATAATGAAGCTCCTGAGTTACTTCAACCATTGCGCTTCAGGTGGATATAAAAGCGCATGACAATGATGTGCGAACGATGATTACAACAGTCCGTGACCTGTTTACTTAACTGCATGAAACATTTAGAAAAATTAGTTCATATTTGTAGACGAAAGCTCTTTAAAAGAAAGTGCCCTAACAGGTGCCCTCCAGTTTTGAAAGAAGAGATATTAGCCTGATAATCAAAGCTTATAAATTAAATAATGTCGTCCAGTCGCCCCGACGAGATTGGATAACAAAACAATCAAATGCCTGTAAATAATATGATTTACAGGCATTTTTATTTTGGGGACATAATTAATTCAAGCTGCTGGTCATTTAAATTCTCAAACCGCAATATAATGCTATGAATTATTTCATTTTCTAAATTGAAGATACCAGATTTCTCACGGCTTTCTTAAGATGGTCCTTTCTTTAATAATTTTTCAGTAGTATTCGCAGCAAAGTTCGAGAAATGGGTTTAAACAAAACGCTGTAGGTCTTTAATATTCACCTGGGTCAGCTAAAGTCAAATCTGGTTCATTCACCGTTACTATGGTGGTAATAATACATTAGAGGCACCGCTGCAAGGAAGACTAACAAAGGCAGAGAAATACTTGGCAATCTAGTGTTAAGTTAAAATATGAGATGATGTGTCGAGTTGAAGTGCTTTTTTAATGCAAAGAACAGCCGTAGGAGGGCTCAGAAAATCACTCAGTGCTATCTGTGTTCCTACTCTGGCTATTCTCTATCGTTAAAAAAAATGTTGGAACCGCAGAAGACCGTGCGTTACATTAAAATTAACTTGACAATAGTGACGCCGTTGTAATTTATTCAGCTTCCTTTTTATGAAAAGAAAATAATATCTTGCTACGGTAACTTTCAAATAATTACAAAGCAACCATATGAACAATTTTAATAACCATCGCCGAAGATTTATTAAAGGTGCCGTGGCAACACTTGCTTTATCTGCTTTAGGTACCAGCGGAATGAGTTTCATCTCTCCCGATAAAACTTATCGGGTTGCATTAATAGGAACGGGCTGGTATGGAAAGGGTGACCTGTTTAAATTAATTCAGGTAGCCCCGATAGAAGTTGTAGCACTTTGTGATGTGGATAAAAACCAGCTTTCCGAAGCCGCTAAAATGGTAAGTGAGCGGCAGAAGTCGGGAAAGACGCCAAAACTTTACGGTGATTACCGGAAGATGCTTTCAGAAAACCAACTCGATATTGTACTAATCGGAACTCCGGATCATTGGCATGCATTAACAGCGATTGAAGCCATGAAAGCCGGAGCCCATGTATATGTTCAAAAACCGATAAGTGTAGATGTAATTGAAGGAGAAGCTATGGTAGCTGCTTCACGTAAGTATAACAAGGTGGTGCAGGTAGGAACACAACGCCGAAGTACCCCTCACCTTGTAGATGCCAAAAAAAATATTGTTGATGCCGGCTTGTTAGGCAAGGTGCATCATGTTGATATGTGCTGCTACTACCACATGCGCAACAACGCAAATCCTGCAATACAACCGGTTCCTGACTTCCTGGATTATGAGATGTACTGCGGACCCGCACCATTGCTTCCTTATGTAGGGATACCCCATATCGGAGGCTGGCGATCACGCATGGAATACGCGAATGGAATAATGGGTGACATGTGCATTCACATGTTTGATGCGACAAGATGGATGCTTGGATTGGGATGGCCTAAACGTATCAGTTCCACCGGTGGCATTTATGTGAGCAAAGGAACACGCTCCAATATTTCAGATACCCAATCCGCGCTGTTTGAGTATGACGACCTGAATTGTAGCTGGCAACACAGAACATGGGGCACAGCAGCCGATCCCGAATTTCCTTGGGCTTTTAAAATTTATGGTGATAAAGGAACTTTAGAGGCGGACGTTTATAAATATA
>CAXSIE010000531.1:2540-3665 GCA_964237295.1 uncultured Flavihumibacter sp.
GTAGTCAATTAATGTTTAGTTTATATGAATATTTTTATAAATATAATTTTATTCCCGATGGCAAAGGCGAAAAGATTCATAAGGATGTAGTGTATGAAAAAGAAAAATACCCTGAAGACCTTACGGAACCACGTATTGAAATACATACTGCTCCTGCAACCAGAGCGCATATGCTCAACTTTTTAAATGCCATTGAAACTAAAGGACGCCCGGTAGCAGATATTGAAGAAGGGCATATATCAACGGCAAGCTGTATCATGGCCAATATGTCTATGAAAACAGGAAGGCCGGTTGTGTACGACCCAAAGAAACGAATAATTGTCGGAGATCCGGAAATGACGGCCCTTCTTCGACGTCCCTATCGGCAACAATGGAAGCATCCTGATCCTAATACTGTTTGATTTCTAACGAAAAATTTGAAGTTTTCAGACTTGAATTCACAGTTGTTAACAAAGGTTGATGATTTAGCTAAAAGTTAATCGCTTTACCAGTATCACCAGTTGAATCTTCATACTACAAAGCATAAGGATCCCACCGCCATGCTTTGCCGCAGTTGCTGTTGGTCATTCAGTACAATTGGCAAAGGTTAAGGTGCGGAGATTTCCGGTGATACATAATAATAACAGCAGTACAAAAAGGGCGCTTTTCATCCGGCAGATGCTTTGAGCTAATGTAAGGAATCCGGGTGTCTCTTGTGTTTATATATTGACAAAGCAGGGTTTGATTGATTGGAGTTGCAACCATTGGTTTATTAATGTCTATAAGTTTCGTTATAATTCTTGATCTGTTATAATCGTCACCAACAATTTATGTAGTTGATTGAAAATGCTATTTTCACAGTTCGTTTATTATTTTCCAGGCTGTCTCCATAACATTAGCCGCATACTTAACTATTGTTAGAGCGAAGGGTACTGTCACTTTTATAATCGTTCTTGTTCCTGCAATCTATGCTCTTTTCCGGCAGATAGTTTACCCCCAAAATGATAGGTAAACGCCAGCTTAACCCGTCGGCTATCAGGATGATGATCATAGCGCACGCTGGTGACGCTGTTTATGGAATAACCCCAATAGCGGTCGGTTTTAAATACATCATTGCAAGACAGCTTTACATCAAGCTTGTTTTTT
>CAXSIE010000532.1:0-325 GCA_964237295.1 uncultured Flavihumibacter sp.
CAAGAAGCATTGCAAAAGTTACCATTGCTTTTTTTTCATCATCCTGCCAGTAATAGCTGTCAACATTCTGTCCTAACAGCGTCACTTCACGATACCCGTTATGTAATAAATCTTTACATTCATTAATGACAGAGTAGGCGTTTCTGCTTCTTTCTCTTCCTCTTGTAAAAGGCACTACGCAGAAAGAACACATATTGTTGCAGCCCCTCATAATGCTTACAAATGCAGATACACCGTTACTGTTCAGGCGAATAGGAGCAATATCGGCGTAGGTCTCGTCCCGGCTTAACAGTACGTTTACAGCTTTTTGGCCTGTTTCTGCCTC
>CAXSIE010000532.1:335-1104 GCA_964237295.1 uncultured Flavihumibacter sp.
TCACTGATCAATTCCGGTAGTTTGCGGTAAGCGTCAGGACCGATCACGAGGTATACCAATCGTTCTTCTTCCAGGAACTTTGATTTCAAACGCTCTGCCATACAGCCCAAAACACCCACAATCAAACCCGGATTGCCGGTTTTAAGCTTTTTGAATTCGGTAAGCCGTTTACGAACGGTTTGTTCCGCCTTTTCCCTTATGGAGCAGGTATTGATTAAAATGAGATCGGCATCATCCATATTTCCTGTAGCGTCAAATCCTTCTTTAGATAAAATAGAAGCAACCACTTCACTGTCTGCGAAGTTCATGGCACAACCATAACTTTCAATGTAAAATTTTTTGTAATGAAGAGCACGCTCTTTCATCATTGGTATAAACACTTCTCCCTGCCGGGATTCTTCATGAATTGTACTATTTACCAGATCAATCATTATGATTCATACGTTTGAAGGGTGCAAATATAGTAATTTGGTATTAAATGACAAGTTGGCAGCGTCTTGAACTGTGATTTAGCTGATTTAATGAGCACTATGATAGGTTCAGGCATCAAATCATCTTGATCGTTAAATCATCTAATCACAGATCAAGCTATATTTGCCTTTAAAAAACTGATTTGAAGATAACTTTACTTTGCCTGCTTACAGGATTCGCAGGTATCTGCCATTCTCAAAACAATGTTCTCACTAAAAACGCCATGGGCCTGATAATAGGTAACGTGGTTGATCCTGTTACCAACAAAGCAATCCCCGGAATAACTGTTACAGTTAAA
>CAXSIE010000532.1:1114-3658 GCA_964237295.1 uncultured Flavihumibacter sp.
TCAATGATTCTTCTGTCAGGCGTACCATTGTTACCGGTAAGAACGGAGGGTTTGAAATGGATAAAATACCTTTTGGTTATTACCGGATCCAGTTTTCAGGCATAGGTTACGCAGCCTTAACCATAGACAGCATCCACATGCGTTCCGAGCGGTTTGATTTTAACCTGGGTGATATAAAATTAACGCAAAAAGCCAGTGAACTGAGTGAAGTGGTGGTATATGCAGAAAAGCCGCTTATAGAGAATAGAGATGGTAAAATCACTTTTAATGTAGGCGAATCTGCTTTGAGTGCCGGAAGCAGCACTACCGAGCTGTTAAAAAATATGCCGCTGATATCCAATGATGCGGATGGCAAGATCTTGTTAAAAGGTAAAGAGCCAAAAATTTTAATTGATGATAAGCCTACCGATCTTAACTCGCAACAGTTAGCCGATCTGCTGGAATCCTTACCGGGAAGTTCTATTGAAAAGATTGAATTAATGACAACACCGCCACCCCAGTATGCAAATGAACCGGGAGGTGTTATAAATATTGTAACAAGGAAGGGTAAGATAGGATTTACAGGAAGAGTATCTGTATCATATGGAAGCAGGGGAGAAGGCAATCTTTCAGGTAACGCATCTTACAGAAACCGCAAACTTGCTGCGAACATTTACGCAGGAATAGGCGCCAGCCGTTTGAATGGAGAAGGACATTCCACGCGCGAAAACTTTTACACCGATTCTTCCAATGCTTTAAATACGCAGAATAATAATACCAACAAGAATATCCGTCCTAACCTGAGGCTATCGGTAGATTATGAACTGAATAAAAGAAATACCGTTAATGTTACCACTCAGTTTAATTCCAACTATTTTAATAACAGCACGCTTACGCAGTACACCAACTTAAATAACAGCAAACTGCCCTATCGTATCAGTAACCGCCAGAACAATACTTCCGGCGACAATACCAACCCTAATTTTTCTTTCAACTATAATTATAAGGGCAAAGACCCGAGGGAAATTTTAAGGTTCATTGCCAGTTACAATATTGGAATCTCAAATAATACGAGTAATTTTTTTCAGGAATTTTCAGATGGCAAGGGAGTTGCTACCGGTGTTGACTCTACACAAAGGCAAAAATTCAACAACAGGGATCATAATTATGGGTTAATCCTGAATTATGATAAACCTGTGAAATGGATGCATTCGTTACTTTCATTCGGCGGAGTGCTTAACCGCAGCAGTTATCATAATATACAGGTTACCGATTTTCTTCGGAAAACAGACAGCATGTTTGTAAACAATCCATTATTAAGTAACGACTTTAACTTCACACAAACTATAGGTAACCTGCGAAGTGGTATCACCATTGAGTTTCCGAAAAAATGGAAATTTACTACCAGCCTGCAGGCTGAATTCACACAAATAAATTTTAACTTCAGTAATAACACCCCTGATAACGGTAATCAATACTGGAATCTTTTTCCCAATGTAATTTTACGGAAAGATTGGGAAAAAGACTGGAACGCTTCCTTATCCTACAGGAAAAGTATACGCAGGCCGGGTATAGATGAATTGAATCCCAGCATTAATTATAACGATCCGTATAACCTGCGTTTTGGTAATCCGTTCTTACGCCCACAGCTGGCTGATAATTATGATTTTAATTTCGGTACCTATAAAGGAAAGTTTTATGGTAATATAGGATTGGGCTTTAATAAAGTGAAGGATATCATTCAACGGTTACGCACTTTGATCCCTGATGGCAAAACACAAATAACTTATAACAATATTTCAGACAGGAATGAATACGAGGCCAACATGTGGGGTGGATACAGCTTTTCACGCCAGTTACGTTTAAATATAAGTGCAGGCTATACTTATAACCAATATGGTGAGTACGATAAACTGGTAAACCGTTACATAAACGGAGGAAGTTTTTATACCAGCCTGAATTATAATTTTACCTTAACGGATCGTATTTCCTTTGATGGAAACCTGAGATATAATTCCTTTGCGAACCCTCAGGGAAGATCGAGAAGCAGCCTCTCGCAAAATTTTGGTGTGCAGACAAAGTATTTTAATAAACGATTGGTGCTTACAATAAACCTGGTTGATCTTTTTGCGCAGCAGCAGTATAATAATTATACTTATGGGAGCAACTTTACGGTGAACAGTGTGAACAATTCCAACACGCGTAATGTGAGGGTAGCTTTGAGCTATAATCTTAACAAGAATAAGGCAACTATTTCTAACCGGCAAAGAAAGCAGTTGTTGGAGAAGTTGAAGATAAAAGAGGAAGAGCGGAAGAAGTGAATCAACTGTTCACTTTTACTCTTCCCGCCAACCAGCTTTGTTTAATCGGAATCAACCAATTATGCTCCAACTCCTCTTTCGTTTGAACAAGGTTGTTAAAGTAAATGGTATCGGCATTAATAAAATCATTGGCAAGCGCATAATTAAGCTGAGACATTGGAATCAACTGCACCTTCTCTTTAACAATGAATCCCAGCAGTTGCCTGTTGAAAAGATTCACATTAAATGCTTTCTCTATTTCCTT
>CAXSIE010000533.1:0-3654 GCA_964237295.1 uncultured Flavihumibacter sp.
CCTTTTGACAGATCAGCCACCATTGAACTTATTTACAGAAAATCCGTTCTGGAAAAAACTCCCGAAACATTAGTGATAACAGCCAACATTTTTTTAAGCCGCCAGGTGAGAGATACTGAAATGGAAGGTAAGTTTTATACTTTTTGGAACAACCAGCCGAACGTTCCAATAAACCGGCCTTTTGATTTTTTAAAAATTTCCGGGAAAGGACACTATGTAGGAACGGTACTGCAGGCAAGGGGCCTTGAGCCCGGAATGACGTTATTTTTCGAAGGTGATGATTCCACTATAATCGATGGCAGGTTAAGCATGCATGGCACCGGCTCGGAAGATTATTTCAATGGCGGATGGTATGCAATGATGGATCGTTGGGACAACCCCTTTAGCATGCCCCTGTCAGGATCTTTGGATTACTCTTTACCATTGAGTCGTACAGGCGGTTATCGTTTATTTCTTACCGATAAAATTTCATTTGCCAGGGATTTCTACCAGTCAATAGAACACGGCCCGGAGCATAACCGAAAACCTGCATCTTATACCTCTGTTGCTTTTTATTACGCCAATAAGCCGCCTGACGCTATCATTGCTCCAAAGTCAGAAGAAACCAGAACAACTATACCAGATACGCTCATGGTTTATCCGCAGCTTATGAGCTTTATCATTGATGGCGATGTACTGGTGCAGCACCGTGGAGAAAGTTTTGTTTTTTCTACTGACCATGAATCCGGCGTAAGAATCCAGTTACAGGAAATACCGGTGGGCAAATACAAGATTTTACTGGATTATAACAAACTTCCTCAAGGCGGTTCCTTTTCCTTATGGCAAAGGCAGACTCCCTTATCAGCCTGGACCGACTCTTATGCAGCCGATGCAGTAAGATTAAGACAGGAATATTTCAGTGATCTTTCCATTACACCTTTAAATCATACTATAACCATTCGTTTTAAAGCAAATGGCAATAAGAAACAATTTTATCTGAACCGGTTAATACTCTTAAAAATGAAAGAGTAATTTTTTGGTAGGATCATTTTTATTCACTGCTTCCATGCTATTTCGAACGGAAGATTAATAAATACTTTCAATTTTATAATTAATCCCGTTAAACTCGAACTTATCATCTTTTTTAAGTCCTGCCATTGCTGAATATATAGGCGCATTTGTTGAGATACCATAGATTGCCTCACCTTCAATTTCAACTTTTTCTATTGAAACGGCAATAAAAAAAATCCGCTGATTGGTAACTACTACCGCCCCGGCCTCTACCATCTCATTTACCTGATCTGTGTTTAAGGATTTCAGGTATCCCATTTCCATTTGAGCAAATTCCCGTTCACTTTCAAGGGTGTTTAGCACTTCATCATCACCTGCGGAATGGTCTTCATTCTGGCTGGCGGATTCATCCTGCCGTGATGCATCAGTATTCATATCCGTAACACTGCCCTCGTAATTATTAACCAGTTCATCAAGCTTCTGCAAACAGGCACTAAGTATCAAATCTTTTGCAATATTCTTTTTCATGTTATAATTTTTATGAAGCGGGCTTAAAGATATTCATTCTTAATGATTGTTCATGTTCAAGGATCAATTATTCATATTTGTTGAGGAGAGATATAACTTGCTGTAAAGCTTCCTTAACAGCCACAATAGCAATATAAAAATTATTAACCTTGAAATGTTTTATTACAAGATTTTAAAAAGCAGCTTATCTGGCAGCTTTGTAAACAAGCAAAAAATTGATGAATACGTAAAGGATGGTTAAAATATAAAAAGCATATTTATCAATTTTCAATGACACCTGCTTTTTAGATTCACTTCCCGATTCAAAATAATTTAGTGAAATGGTAATAAGAATAATTATTATAAGTATAAAAACAAAAGTCAGTGTATGTACATTATCCAGAAGTGTATTGTTTGAAGAAGAAGGTACAATAGACTCAACAATGTATTTGTTACCGATGGCTGCAAATATTCCCCCAACGCAGAGGCCAAAGCGGGAATCCTGGTTTTCCGAAGAAATAAAAAAAACCATGCATGAAATAAAAAAAGCTACATATACCCCTGTCAGCATTTTTAATAAGCTTACCAGGCAATTATTGCGTTTTATAGCTATTTCAACAACAATCGCCGGGTAAGAACTTCTTCCGGACAAAGCCGGATTGCCATAAGTTGTTTGGTATATTTTTATGCATTCCTTTATAGAAAAATGCTCAACAGTCCAGTCAGTGGAATTAATTGAATTGTCTAGTTTTGAATTCGCTTTGTCAGCCAAATAAATGAGTGCTGAGGTGTCGTATTGTGAGTCTTCAATTACTATCTGTAACAACTGTTTATCGAAAGGAAACCGGGAAACATCCCATTGGTGAATCAGTTGAGCCCGGCATTTTTGTGTTGCCCAGTTCCATTTTCCTTTTTTCTCTTTGGAATAATGGCTGAAGTCGGCTGTTTTGCTATTGGCTATTTCAGGCACGTTTTCAAAAGTCAGGCTGTCATTGGTATAATTCATCCAGAGCCAGAAATCAGCCATGTAACTTTTATCTTCTACCTTAAAATCGAAGATATTATTAACATACACTCCCACATGGCAGGTGTCTTTTTGGGCCTTTAAAGTGACACTTAAAAATAAAAAAGTGAGAACAAACGGAATAAAATTTTTCATGAATTGATTTTTCTTCGCCAAATAAATCAATCCTCCCCGTCAGGATAAGTTGGTTTAAATGATCTTTGGCAACCCGAACTTAAAAAAACGACCTTTTTCGAAATTTGTTGTTTGCACACTAATTAATACCGGCAACAAAGGTCATACTGTGCGCATTAAATTTTGCAAGTGTTTTCTATAACCACGGAGAAGAAACATCTGTCAAGTAAAGTAGGGAGATCAATAAATAAATAAATCGGTCCTGAATTTCAAATTGCTTAGGGGGTTTGTAGAAATATATTATTAATGTACTTTTGAAAGAAAGCAGTATTCATGAATCCGGCTTTAAAAATATTACATTGTAAGGTTATGTAAACTAATTAATTCGCATTGTTCGGCGCATTTTTGTTGTTATGAAAGTCATTGGATTCTACATAAATGACCGGCTCCTTTTGAACCGGCTTGGGAGGGTCATGTTTATTACAGGAATTTATAATAGATGCCGCGGCATTCATTAAGAAAAAAAATGCATTGTAATTACTAATAATGGAACTTTAATGAAGGATTTATTGATAACTATTTTCGTAAATTTTACTTTTACAAAACAACAGTAATCCCCTCATTTAAGTATCACGAAAGTATAATATTAGTATTGAAATTGCGTGGTGGTAATACATTTGCTGGTTCCGTGCCTTGCGTACCTCCTGAACACTTTGTAACAAACCTGAACCGGATTTATCATAACTGGTAATAATCCATATCGCTTACTTGATCAGATACAATAATAACACTATTAAGAAACGCCCTTCTTCTTAACCGATCCCTACATAAATTTACTTACCATGACAAGAAGCATATGGCACTTAATTAAAGAGCTATATGTTTCATTGAATCAGGTTAATTGATTAATTTTTTTTCATCCAGGACCATTTCTGGTCTGCAGCTTTAAACGGTAATCATGAAGGGACTAAATATTATTTCTTTTATGATGTAGCTTAAAATCATATGGACGTTCTTGA
>CAXSIE010000534.1:0-3647 GCA_964237295.1 uncultured Flavihumibacter sp.
GGTGCCGAACAGTTTGGAACCAACCTCCGTGCTACCGCTGCTACTACCATACCTAATATGGTAAGAGGTTCTCTGCCACTGATAGTGTTATTATTCAAAGACCTGTTACAGGTTTCCTTAGGATATAATATACTGGTAAGCGGTATGATAACCGGTGCTGTGGTGATTTTGATTACATTGATAGCGGCCTGGTTTACCGAAGAAACGTTTACAAAGGATTTGAATTACTTAGAATAAACTTATACAGACTTGAAATTTTTGATCATACGTTTCAGCTCCATAGGTGATATTATTCTTACCACGCCGGTGATCAGGTGTCTTAAAAAGCAGGTGGTTACTGCTGAAGTTCACTTTCTTACCAAATACAGTTTTCGCTACCTGGTTGAATCTAACCCTTACATTGATAAATGTCATTTTCTCCATGATGAAATGGAAGAAATTCTGGATGATTTAAAGAACGAAGCGTATGATTATATAATTGACCTGCACCATAATCTGCGGACGCTTAAAATTAAAAGGCAACTAGGCAAAAAATCATTTTCTTTCAATAAGCTCAATATTGAAAAATGGTTAGTTACAACTTTTAAGTATAACATTTTACCTGATGTGCATATAGTAGACAGGTACCTTGAAACAGTAGAAACCTTTGGCGTGAAGAATGATGGGGAGGGTCTGGATTATTTTATTCCGGAGACAGACCTGGTGAAAGAAAATGATATCCCGGCCTCTCATCTTAGCGGGTATATTGGCGTTGTAATCGGTGCGGCATTGAATACTAAAAGATATCCCCTGCATAAGGTAGCATCATTTTGTAAACAAATTGAGCATCCGCTGATATTATTAGGAGGAAAGGAAGATTTTGCTTCCGGTGAAAAAATTGCAGCCGAAGATTCATTTAAAATTTATAATGCCTGCGGTAAGTTCCGGCTCAATGAATCGGCAGACCTGGTGCGTCGTGCAAAGCTGATTGTTACGAATGATACGGGGCTGATGCATATTGCCACCGCGTTTAAGCGGCCTGTTATATCATTATGGGGAAATACTGTTCCTGAATTTGGTATGTATCCGTATTATGGAGACAAGTATTTAAATGGAAGATCGTTGCCTTATGAAACACTTGAGGTTAACAATCTTAAGTGCCGGCCTTGTTCTAAAATAGGGTATAAGAAATGTCCGCTCGGGCATTTTAAATGTATGGAACAGATTGAGGTTTCGTTGTTGATAAGTAAGGTGAAGGAACGGCTTCTTTTTTAACCACGGAGAAAACGCCGGAGGGGGAAGAAGAGGTTACACAGAGGAGTTCTCTGTGTAACCTCTTCTTCCCCCTCCGGCGTTTTCTCCGTGGTTAAAAAACGGTTACTGGATCACAATCTTCCTATAAACATCCGTCCCGTTCCCAAGCAATCTAACAATATACACTCCTTTAGAGAAGCCGGCCACATCAACATAAAGAATCCCGGTAACCTGGGAAAGGGATTTATTTTTCAAAATGCGTCCGTTCATATCAATAACCTGAACACTGCTGAAAGGTGTATTTAATTGAATAGCTATCCTGTTGTTTTGTATCAGGGTAGGAGCTATCAAAACCATATTTTCCTTGTCTTGCAGGTTAAGTATGTTTGAATACTCCACTTTTCCGGTATTGTCCACCATCTTCAAACGATAAAATATTTTACCGGGGCCCGATGTGCGGTAATTAAATTGATAATTAGCCGGATTACCGGTATTGGTTGCAGCTACTTTTCCGATGGTTTGAAAATTACTTCCATCACTGCTGAACTCTATTTCAAAATACTGAAGGTCCTGTTCAGAAACGGTTTTCCATTTTATTTCATACAAACCATTTTTAGAACTTGCCGAAAAAGATGTCAGTTTCAACGCAAGCGCACTGGATGCCTGCACCCGGTAAAGTATTCCTGCCAGCGATATGGCATACATTTCGCCATTTTCATCTTCTCCGAATCCGGCGATATTTACGGGCAGGCCGGTTTGTTTTTGAACATTCCAGGAAGCACCGTTCTGATGTATAAGCCAGCCGTTTCTTGAATAAAAATCAATGCATACATACCACCCGTAAAGCAGGGGATAGGTAGTTCCGCGATACACCATGCCGCCTGTTATGGAAGTTCCGCCGGCAGCGGAATGGTCATAATTGAATACCGGTGCAACATAATTCGAGGCCGCCAGGCAGCCGCTGTCGTTATAGCTGCTATTACCTTCATAGCAACGCCAGCCGTAATTTACGCCCCCGGTGCTTGAAGCCGGACGAAAATCCACTTCTTCTATTTTATCCTGTCCTACATCGCCGATCCACATATCATGCGTCAAACGGTCAAAGCTCCAGCGAAACGGGTTTCGTAAACCAAGTGCCCAGATTTCATCTCTGATATTATCTTCCGGTATGGTATAAGGATTACCGGCAGGAATTGAATAATAGGGTGGGGGTGCAGTGAAATCGTCTACATTGATACGGATCATTTTGCCGAGTAAAGTATCTCCATTCTGTGCATTAAAATGCGGATCGCCTCCGCTTCCTCCATCGCCGAATGCTGCATATAAATTCCCGTCTGCACCAAAATTCAGTTTGCCGCCATTATGGTTTGAAAATTCAGTGTGTGGCACTGAAAGCAGCACACTCCCTGTGAGCGCATCAGCCTTGTTCGGGTCGCTACTAACCTGGTAACGCGCTATTGTCGGGTTACCTGCCGTGTTAGTATAATAAACAAAAAAGTAACCATTGGTTTTATAACGCGGATGGAAAGCGATACTTAACAAACCTCTTTCACCCCCTGATGAAATAAGATTGCTGATATTAAGGAATATGGTATCGTTCAAAACAGATTCCCGGGCATACCTGATGATACCGTTTTGTTGCACAATGAACATTCGGTTTGATCCATCTCCCGCATTAACAATGTCAAGAGGTGTAGTAAGGCCGGCACTGATTACTGGATTGTAGAACAAAACAGGGGTCTGCGCGCGGACTGAAGTTGCTGTAAAAATAGTTAATAAGCAAACCAGCAACAATAGTGATTGCTTCTTTTTAGATAGGTATATTTTTTTCATAAGCAGCTATTTAGTAGTTTTTAGCCAGCACTTGGTGTAGCTGAAGGCTGATAGCAATTTATGCAATATTTCCTACCTGACAAGACACTGACAAATCAATTGGCCAAAACATCGTTCATGTTTCTTACCGCATCAGCGCTTTTTTGAAATGCAGCCTGTTCGTCAGCGTTGAGATCGTAGTCGAGAATTTTTTCCCAACCGTTTTTTCCTATAATAACCGGAACACCCAAGCATATATCATGCTGGCCATATTCGCCATCCAATGAAACGCAGCAACTGAACAACTTCTTTTCATTTCTTACGATCGCTTCCACCATTGCGGCTCCTGCAGCACCCGGTGCATACCAGGCGGAAGTGCCAATGAGTTTTGTAAGCGTTGCACCACCTATCATTGTATCTGCCACTACCTGCTTTTGTTGTTCTTCGCTCAGGAACTTTGTAACCGGAACACTGTTCCAGGTAGCATAACGGATAAGGGGTATCATGGTTGTATCGCCGTGTCCGCCGATAACAATTGCATTAAGATCGTTCGGGGAACAATCCAAAGCCTTGCTCAGGTAACATTTAAACCGTGCGCTGTC
>CAXSIE010000535.1:0-3268 GCA_964237295.1 uncultured Flavihumibacter sp.
ATCACCGCATGTTATTGTAAACTTGTACCACCACCTTATGACAATGATTGGTTATTGGAATGTTATTAAACTTACTATTCATTAAACACACGAATAATAAAATGGTCACATTCGATTCACCGCAACACTTTCCCTTAAGAGCTATAAACACCTGTCATGAAAAAATATTTACTGGCACTCAACTTCCTGATAATTTTATTGTCAGCATGTAAAAAAGATATTGTTACCACCGCCAATTCCAATGACCTCCTTTCCTTCAACTTTATAACGGACATTAACCCTTCCTTGATTACAAACAACCTGAGCTGTACCATTTCCGATACGCTTGTTACAGGAATGACAGGTGCGGCTATCGACAGGTCAGCACTTGTGGCCACATTTACAACCAACGGCGCCATTGTAACGGTGAATGATGTTATTCAGGTAAGTGGCGTTACTAAAAACAATTTTACCAATCCCGTGGTTTACATTGTTAGCACGCAGGGTGGACTTAAAAAAGAATACACGGTAAAGCTGGCTTCTTTTACAGGCCTGCCGGTAATTTACATTACCACTGAAGCCCCCGTTGTATCAAAAGATGATTACGTCAACGGCACAATGAAGATCGACGGCAACCTGCAATACACCGATGGTTTGTATAATGGAAATATACAGATAAAGGGAAGGGGAAACTCCACATGGTTAGCTGAAAAGAAACCTTACAAAATAAAACTAGGTTCCAAATCAACCATACTGGGTATGCCTGCAGACAAAGAATGGGCGCTGCTTGCAAATTACTACGATAAAAGTCTTATGCGCAATGATGTAGCTTTTGAATTAAGTGAAAGGCTGGGTTTGAAATGGACACCGCGCAGAAGATTTGTAGAAGTGTTTATGAACGGCGAATATGAAGGCAATTACCTGCTAACCGAAACTGTTGAGGTTGCCGACAACAGGCTCAATATTACGGTAATGGATGAAAAAAAAGGAACCGATACCAGCGGTGGGTTCCTGGTAGAAAATGATGCGATGCGGGATGGTGACTATTGGTTTAATACACCACGGGGCTTACCATTCGTTATGAAAACTCCTGATGATGTAAGTACACTTCAATATAACCATATCAAAGATTATGTAAGCAATATTGAAAGCATCCTTTACAACAATGCTTACTCCGATACCGCATTCCAGGAAAACATAGATGCGGATTCATTTATTAATTGGTTTTTGGTTAATGAAATAATGCGCAACAGGGATGCTATCATGTACAGCAGCGTATTTTTTTATAAAGATAAAGACAGTAAATTCAGTATGGGGCCTGTTTGGGATTTTGATCTTTCATCGGGAGGTTATACCGGCAATGATCCGGAAGGATGGTTTGTTAAAGATGCAGACTGGCTGGGATGGCCTTTTAATAACGATGCTGCTTACAGGCAAAAAGTAAAAACTAAATGGAACAGCGTTAAAGCAGATAAGCTCAACACCATACTTACTTATATTGATGAAATAAAAAATAATTTACAATACAGCCAGGTGCAAAATTTTAAAAGATGGAACATCATGACTGAAAGTGTGTATGACGGCTCCATCGTGGCAGGAAGTTATGACAATGAAGTATCTAATTTAAAAAACTTTTTGGATAAAAGAATTAAATGGATGGATACAGAAATAAATAAGTGGTAACAATTACACCAAGGTTAAAATAATATACTTCCAGCTATCAGCAATCAGTATATAATATGTGATATTTTGCCGATAGCTTACAGCTGATTGCAAATCTTCTTCAGGAATACATTTACTGCAGCTTAATACAAGCTTAATATACACATTGCAATAATAGCCTACTACTTCCGTTAGTGTTTGTTAATTCATCATCTTCTATTCATTCATACCCAATGAATAGAAGTTGCAAAATTCCACTATGAAAAAAACACTCCTGGCAGTAAACCTGTTTTTTATTATTCTATCTTCCTGTAAAAAAGAAAATCCTGTTCTTTCTCCTGACAACAGATTATTATCATTTTATATAGCCGCAGCCGTCAATAATACCGAGCAAATTGAAAATGATGTAAACTTTACTGTTTACGATACATTGGCAGAGGGTGTATCAGGCAATAACAGCAGCAAGGCATCGCTTATAGCTAATTTCACATTTTTAGGTGAAGCCGTAACCGTAAACGGAATCCAACAGATCAGTGGTGAAACAGTTAATGATTTCACCAATCCCGTTATTTACACAGTAACTGCCAGGAATGGATTACAAAAAAATTATACGGTAAAACTGAAAGCGTTCACGGGTTTACCTATTATGTATATTACCACAGATGCACCGGTTGTATCAAAAAATGATTACGTTAATGGCAGTTTGAAGATTAATGGCAATCTTGATTTTACAGACGGTTTATATGATGGTAAGATCCAGATCAGGGGAAGAGGAAATTCAACCTGGTACCAGGATAAAAAACCATATAAGATCAAGCTGCCTTCAAAAGCAGGAATATTGGGAATGCCTGCGGATAAAGAATGGGCATTGCTTGCTAATTATTTTGACAAGACCCTGATTCGTAATGATATTGCATTTGAATTAAGTGAAAGGGTCGGACTTGCCTGGACGCCCCGCAGAAGATTTGTTGAAGTAATCATGAACGGTGAATATATAGGAAATTATCTTTTAACAGAAACGGTGAAAACAGGTACCGACCGCCTGAACATAACTACCATGGATATTAAAAAACCCAATGATATATCCGGCGGCTATTTAGTGGAAACTGACCAAAAGCTCGATGGGCAGCAGTGGTTTAAAACCGCTTCAACAGTACCGATAGTTTTGAAAGAACCTGATCCCGTTTCTGATTTTCAATTTAGTTATATTCATCAACAGTTTCAGTCAATGGAAGACAGCATCAGTAATTACGTTGACATAAGGCAACAGATAGACCTGGATTCATGGATAAAATGGATCATTGTAAACGAAGTAATGAGAAACCGTGATGCGGTGTTTTATGGAAGCTGTTTCTTCTATGGCAAAAATAGCAAGATCTATATGGGACCGGTTTGGGATTTCGACTTGTCATCAGGTGGCTATAGCGGAAATGATCCCGAAGGCTGGTATGTTCACAACAATAACTGGATTAATGGCCTCTTTAATTACCATCCCTATTATAAAGAAAGATTTAAGCAGATATGGTCTGAAATGTACAGTGCTATCGCTTCCATAACAACTTATATCAAAACTGATAACATTATACTTCAACATTCTCAAAAAGAAAATTTTGTCCGTTGGAATATT
>CAXSIE010000535.1:3390-3638 GCA_964237295.1 uncultured Flavihumibacter sp.
CGTTTCCGGCGGTTATCAAAACGAAGTGGATCATTTGTCCGATTTCCTTAATCAGAGAATCCGTTGGATAAATGCACAGGTTTATTCGTGGTGATCTATGAATAATTTTTAGCTGCAGCGTACATAATGTTTTTGAACCGCCGAGGGGAAGCCAGAGGTTATATATAGAAAAACTCCTATTAGTTTTCAGCGTCTGTAATAAACCAAACACCTTAAAAACTAACCTGCACACCGGCTACCAGTCCTAA
>CAXSIE010000536.1:0-3634 GCA_964237295.1 uncultured Flavihumibacter sp.
CATCAAGATCGAATCACGAAGGTATTTCCTTTGGCAGGACATTGAAGAGTTGATCAGGAACAGCAAGTCCATTCCTGGTGCTACAGAAAAAATCCCTCATTAATTTTCTTTTCATCAGCATTCATTTTGTCAGTTCGAAGAAACTGAGACACCAAGTAATGAGAAATCTCTGTAGTTCCAAAGACGCCGGAAGGAAAGAAGTTGCCTATCATCGCAACTGGCTGGCCAGATGTATTTTTGTGCACAAAAAATCTGACCCCTTCCTTCCGGAGTCAGTTAGGGAGAAAACAATAGCCCTCGGAACTCGGGCTATTTTGTCAGTACCTGTTAAAACTCATACTGTATGTCACGCGAAAAGGCGGGTGAAAAGAAAATTTTAAGGAATGAGATCAAGACAAGAGTCAACGATCAAAAGTACTGGGAACTAAGTGAACTGTTAAGCAAAACCAGGTGCCACACCATGAGCGAACTGGTTCGCAATATCCTTTATAACAGGCCGGTAAAAGTGTTCACTATTGATGAAACTTTTCATCAGCAAATGGAGGAACTGAGTGCTATCCGAAAGGAGCTAAAAGCCATTGGTATAAACATTAACCAGATAACCCGCTATTTTAACAGTGCTACAGATTCCACTCAAAAACTGTTTCATTCTTTCAAAGTTGATACACACATTCTGGAAGTAAGTGACAAGGTTGAAAGTTTACTGGAAATTGTATCTAAACTATCAGAGAAATGGTTGCAAGAATAAGCGCAGGTAAAAGCATAGCACGTATGGTTAATTATAATGAACATAAGGTGCAGCATGGACAGCCACAAAGAACTTCAGATCAGTGTTTGGAAAATAATGAATTGCATGCACTTCGAGAAGGATCAATAAAAAAGCTCATGCTTGATATAAGCGATGAGCTTTTTTATTGGTGCGGTAATACCTTAAACAGTTTCAAAAGTGTTACTAAGTAGAGCTGAGAAATTTATTGAATTACGCAGCTATTACCTCCCGTTCGCACGCAGAACGGTAATATCTTTTTTAATCTGATCGTCGTAGGTCTTTTTTACGATGTAGTGCCATTGCTTATCGGATACATCCACAAAGAAAATTTCTCCCAGCTTATGATTTTTGACAGCGTCCTGGAATTCTTTAGGCATCATTTCTATCCCGAAAAACCAGCCGGTATCGCCATGGGTGGTGTTACCATCCATTGTATACTGATCGGAGAGTTTATCAAATGAAGTTCCTGATGAAGCCTTTTGAACAATCAATTTTTTGAGGCTGTCTATCTCTGGTATAGATAATGAGCCTCCGTCAAGGAATATATAGTTGGCCCTGTAATTAACTGTTTCTGCTGCCTCAAGAACCTTGTAAGTAACATAACCAACGGAAAAGATATCTCCTTTATTTTGCCTCAATAACCTCTTTTCAATGAGGGAAGAATCTTTTCCATACGTCAGTTTAAGTAAGGTTGGTTTAAGTGAAGGATTACCGTCAATGTATTGTTGTGCTTCCTGGACGGTTGCAATCTTTTGAAATTTTTCGGTAACGGTTGGTTGTGCAAACATTGATGCGGAAAAAAGCAGGAATAAGCCTGTAAGGCTATTTTTCATTTTTTTATTTTTAGTTTGTTGCATTAAAAAAAACATTGCCATCATTTTCTGTTTATAAATCTTAAATACTATTTATGAAGGTACTATTTTTCATATTATTACCGGTGTTACAACAACAACGTATCGGGAAATAAATAGTTAAAATTTAGAAATTGAGGTGTTTTGCTTTCGTATTAAGGAAGTAAAAAACGGTAGTATAAATGCCATTTTTAAATTATCTTTAGTTTCATGTGTTCGGTTGCAGTACCCTATAAATGCTGAGCGGTATTTGATCCTTAATTTTTATAAATCCTTAACATGGAAAGTAAAAAAAGCAAGCTTAGCAGGTTTCTCAACACTATTGAAAAAAATGATAAAAAGCTATCAGACGAATTACAGGAGTTTCGAAGGAGTTCAGAAATAGCAGAAAGAGCAAGATCAATAGGATCGATATTCGATGACGGAGAAGAAAGCGTTCTTGAAAGCTTTTCCGGAACAGAAACTCTTGAAACTATCGTGCTTCAGGTAGGGCGTCCGGTGCTTACTATTTTTGATAACGAAGCGCAACCTGTGTTTACAGATGCCGAAAGCGAAGTGTGGCGGGAACGGCTTACCGGTGCCAAAGATCAATTGGTTGCAACCATTCGATCGGTAGGGCGCATCGAACTTAAAAACCATCCGATTTTTGATTGGGTTGGAACTGGCTGGCTGGTATCCGAAGACATTGTTGTCACGAACAGGCATGTAGCCGAAATATTCGGGCGACAAAAGGGTGCTGCCTTTACTTTCAGGCAAGGCATTCAGGATAAGTCTATAAGCGCTTCCATTGACTTACTGGAAGAAGCAGGGAATACAAATGATTTTACATTCATAGTCAATGAAATTTTGCACATCGAGCCTGAACCCGGCCCCGATATGGCATTTTTGTCTGTTGACCAGGCGAGCAATTCAAAATCAATTCCTCTCCCGATTTCACTTATTACCGCAGACAGCGATACCCCTTATGTCGGAGTGATAGGATACCCTGCAAAAGATAGCCGCATACCAGACCAGCAATTAATGGAAAGGATTTTCGGCGATGTTTATGAAAAAAAGAGACTGGCTCCGGGCATGATCACACAAATAACCGGAGACAGGTTGTTTCATGATTGTTCCACACTCGGAGGTTGTTCAGGAGGTGCAGTTATTGATCTGAAAAGCGGCAGCGCTGTCGGATTGCATTTTGCCGGACGATTTTTAGAATCGAATTTTGCCGTTCCTTCTTCCTTAATAACCCAACGGCTCCTCCAGCTAAAAAAATCAATACCAAGGGCAAACTCAATTAATACTAATACTTCCAAGGAGAAATCTAATGGCATGCATGCTGCGTCTGATATTACTGTAGCATCAGACAAGGTAGTAAGCCCTTCAGGCACTTATAGTTTCAGCATTCCGATGCATATCAGCATTTCATTTGACAACCCTGCCGGCAACGTTATTATATCACCTTTGAACGGAAATGATATCAAACATCAGCCAAACACTACCGGGGATTACAGCCAGCATGCAAGCGCAGACGACGATGATTTTTCAGTGGAGGGAAGACCGGAGGACTATAAAGACCGGACAGGCTATGATACTGATTTTCTGGGTAAAGGGTTTACTGTTCCCTTACCTGAAATAGTAAATGATCGCAAGAAACAAGAGGTTGTTACATATGATCTGGATGGAAAAAAAGAGCATGTATTACGATACGAGCATTATTCAGTGGTAATGAACGGATCGCGAAGAATGTGTTTTTTCAGCGCAGTAAATATTAACGGGCGAACCTCCGGAAAATTTGCCAGAACCGGTTGGCGTCTTGACCCGCGTATCCCCAGGGAGGTACAGATCATGAAAGAATGTTATGGTAATCCGCCGAAATTCAGCCGGGGTCATATGACACGCCGGGAAGATCCGGTTTGGGGAACCGAAGAATCGGCCATGCGCGGAAATGCAGATTCCATGTGTGTTACGAATACCACGCCACAGATGCAATCTTTCAATGCACCGATATGGCTGGCACTGGAAGATT
>CAXSIE010000537.1:0-3632 GCA_964237295.1 uncultured Flavihumibacter sp.
CCTACCCGCTGGGCGTTATCAAGGACCCCGTTCAAACCAAAAAAGACCTGGCGTTTTGAAAACGAAGCTCCGTCAGCAATCAATACCGGAACGGACTATTCTACAGGAGAAATACTCCGAGCAGTGTCTCCCTTTATTTTACTCACTATCATGATCATTGCCTGGGGAATGCAACCCATTAAAGAACTGCTTAACGCCACCGGACAGGTACAGTTCGAAATACCGGGAATACACAACGCTATTAAAGATACCAGGGGTAATTTATTGCCACATGTTTTCAAGCTTAATTACTTATCCGCTGCCGGCACCGCGATCTTTATTTCAGCCCTTATTGCCATACCGCTGTCGGGCATGGCTGTAAGGGATGGCATTAAAACTTTTACAACAACCATCAAACAACTTAAATACCCCATCATTACCGTGGCAACCGTACTGGGTTTCGGTTACATCCTTAACGACTCGGGTATTACCATAACAATGGCGGAAGCCTTTGCAACTACCGGCTCTTTGTTTCCTTTCTTTGCTCCGTTGCTTGGATGGCTGGGGGTGTTTATCACGGGTTCGGATACTTCCGCAAATGCATTGTTTGGTAAGCTGCAATATGCAACGGCTAACTCAATAGGAGTAGACCCGGTTGTTACGGTAGCTGCCAATGTATCCGGCGGTGTTATGGGAAAGATGATATCCCCTCAATCCATAGCTATTGCCGCTGCCGCCGGCGGATTGATAGGTAAAGAATCAGACCTGTTTCGCTTTACCGTAAAGCACAGTTTCTTTATGTTGTTGCTGATCTGTTTTATTGTACTGGCACAGGCTTATGTTTTTAAATGGCTGATACCGGTTTACCATATGAGCGATACCAAAGCGGCCGCTGTAATTACTGATCCTGCTAAAGGATATGTTTATATGCTTATTTTGCTGGGTGTATTGATTGCGTTTACTCTGGCTGTAATAATAATGGGTAAAAAAACTATTAATAATAATAACTCATGAAGATTGTAGTACTTGACGGTTATGCCTTAAATCCCGGAGACCTTTCCTGGGATGCATTAAAGCAATTGGGCGAAGTGGTTATTTATGAAAGAACACCAAATGATCAGGTGCTGGAACGCAGCAAAGATGCTGAAATACTATTGTCAAACAAAACACCGCTCGGCGGGGATATCATCAAACAACTTCCTTCTTTAAAATTTATTGGTTTACTGGCCACCGGATTTAATGTCATCGATATAGAAACTGCAAAAAAGCAATCTGTAACAGTAGCTAATGTGCCGGGGTATGGAACGGATTCGGTTGTTCAGATGACCTTTGCACTGTTACTGGAACTTTGTCAGCATGTGCAGCGCCACAGCGATTCCGTTATGGATGGCGGCTGGGCAAAGTCAGCCGATTGGTGTTACTGGAATTTTCCGTTGATGGAGCTGGCGGGCAAAACCATGGGCATTATCGGATTTGGCCGTATCGGTAAAAAGGTAGGGGATGTGGCTACAGCTTTCGGAATGAATGTTATCGGAGCAGGCAGGCATCATTCCGATCAATCTCACCGAAAAAATTTTAAATGGGCTGCAATACCCGAACTGTTGGAGCAATCGGATATAGTAAGTATTCATTGCCCGTTATCTCCTGAAACACAGGGGCTCCTTAACAAGGATAGCTTGCAGACAATGAAGAAGTCGGCCTTCCTTTTAAATACTTCACGCGGACCAATTATTATAGATCAGGATCTTGCCGAAGCATTGAACAATGATACCATAGCCGGAGCCGGCATCGATGTATTATCTGTTGAGCCACCCTCAAAAGATAATCCCTTGTTTGGTGCAAAGAATTGTATTATCACACCGCATATCGCCTGGGCCACTAAAGAAGCAAGGGTGCGCCTGATGAACATGGTCACAACCAATAAATCACGGTTATATATTTGCTTTGTACATAAAAGAAAAATCTTACAATGAAAGACAAAATAATCGGATGGATTGGCACGGGCTTGATGGGCAATCCCATGGTAAAACACCTGCTGAAAGCCGGGTACAAAGTAAATGTGTATAACCGTACCAAAAGCAAGGCGGATGACCTGATAGAACTGGGTTGCACCTGGTTCAACACACCATCGGAGCTGACTGCGCAATCTGACGTGATAGTTACCATCATAGGCTTTCCAAAGGATGTGGAGGAATGCTATTTTGGTCCGGAGGGTATTTTTACAGCATTAAAGTCCGGAACGATACTCATCGATATGACTACTACCAAGCCAAGCCTTGCGGTACAAATAGCCGAGGAAGCCGAAAAGAAAGGCGCTGCATTTATTGATGCGCCTGTTTCAGGCGGGCAGGTAGGGGCTGTTAACGGCAACCTTTCTATTATGATCGGTGGTAAACAGGAAACCGTAGACAGCATAATGCCTGTGTTTGAAACGTTTGGAAAAAACATGGTTTACCAGGGCAAAGCAGGCTCCGGGCAGCATACTAAAATGTGCAACCAGATAACGATTGCGGGTACATTGATAGGAGTATGCGAAGGGCTTATCTATGGAGGTAGAGCAGGACTTGATCTTAATAAATTATTAGAATCTATAAGCAAGGGCGCAGCAGGTTGCTGGAGCCTGGATGTATTAGCGCCTAAAATTGTTAAGAAGGATTGGTCTCCGGGTTTTTCAATAGACAATTTTGTTAAAGACCTTAAAATTGCACTTGAAGAAGCCGAAGCAATGAAGTTGTCATTACCAGGACTGGCACTTGTAAAACAATTATACCTTGCTGTGCAGGCCATGGGCCAGGGCGGCGCCGGCAACCAGGCACTTTACCTGGCCATTGAGAAACTTTGTAATATGGAAGTCAATGGTTAATAATTAATAATTAATCATTATTATTAAAATGCATATCCTCATTGCCCCCAACGCTTTTAAAAACAGCATCAACGCTGAAGCTGCCGCAGCCGCTATCAGGGATGGGCTGATACAAAGCAACCTGGAGTGTACATGCGAGTGTTTTCCGGTTGGTGACGGGGGTGATGGTACGGGTGATCTTATTATTAAAAAATGTGGCGGCACTCTGGTAACCGAAGATGTTCGTGATCCTTTAGGAAGGATGATCCGGTCTTCATTTGGTTTGATAGAGTCCGGAAAAACTGCTATCATCGAAATGTCTAATGCCTCCGGACTGAGGTTGTTACAAGCTTCTGAACTCAATCCCCTGAATACTACTTCTTACGGAACCGGACAGCAGATACGAAGTGCAATGGCTGCAGGTGCTACAAAAATTATAATAGGTATGGGTGGCTCCGCTACCGTTGACGGTGGTACTGGTATTTTGGCAGCCCTGGGTATACGTTTTTTGAATGCGGAGGCTAAGGAAATAGCCGGCTTACCGGGTAATATGGTCAAGTTGGAAGGTGTGGATACTTCGAACCTGGACCCTGGAATTCATAATTGTGAAATCATCGTTCTTTGTGATGTAGACAATTTCCTGCTGGGTGAACAGGGGGCCGCAGCTGTTTTCGGCCCGCAGAAAGGAGCTTCGCCTGAAGCTGTGATGCAACTCGATGCATCACTTAAACAGCTTGCCGATCTGATATTGAAACAAACAGGAAAAGATATAACTGCTATTAAATACGGTGGCACGGCCGGAGGAGCCGCA
>CAXSIE010000538.1:0-296 GCA_964237295.1 uncultured Flavihumibacter sp.
TGGTTCCGGTTTATACCAGATTATGAACGCCCGCTTTGGGAGTAGTAAAGACCTGCCGGGGGATATTTATTCGGATATGTTCCAGGATGGAAACCAAAACAGGAGCTCCGGCAACATGGAGTCTATTTATGTATGGCAGATCGAAAGCTTTACAGCTGGCGGCGGAGGAACCCAGGGTGGTAACAGCGCTATCAGGCAATGGGGGCCTTTCTTAAGTAAAGTTAAAGACCCATCAGGAACTTCCATGCTGGTGGTGGATAGCCTTGGCCGCGGCACGGGTCCCGTTCGTGGAACCA
>CAXSIE010000538.1:306-3628 GCA_964237295.1 uncultured Flavihumibacter sp.
CTGGAACAGCGATTGGAACAACGACATACGGAATTCCCAGTATAACATGCACCGCAGGTTTTATTACAATAACCCTGCATCGTCTTACTTCGGAAAACAAGTGGAGCAAAAAACGGATCAGGAGGATACGATGAGAAATATTTTCGCTTATCCCAGGAAAGTGGAAGGTAAACCATGGAACAATACAAACACATCAGGCAGAACGGGAAAGGATATCATCGTTTTCCGGTTGGCTGAAACTTATTTGCTTAGAGCCGAAGCTTATTTTAGAAAAGGGGATTTACCGAGTGCCGCTGCGGATATCAATGTTATTCGTGCCAGGGCTCAGGCCAAACCTGTGAACGCATCTGATGTTACGCTTGATTATATTTTAGATGAACGTGCGCGTGAACTCACAACGGAAGAGCCCAGACGCCGCACCTTAACAAGAATGGGAAAACTGGTAGAGCGTGTACGTAAATACAGTCTGCTTGAAAGCACCAGGAATACCATTCAGGATAAACATGAGTTTTTCCCGATCCCTCAAACTGCTATTGACGCAAATTCCAGCGCTAAACTCGAACAGAACAAAGGGTATTAATGCTGCATCAGGAAATCAACATGCGGATTTTTGAAAGGAAACGTTGAAGCAAGCTGCCGACTTCAGGAGTCTGAACCCTGGGAAAAGATATCGATAATCAAGGCCTTGAACTATTCCATGGAATGGAGCAATGATTCGTTTTGAGATTCTTTGTCACTAAGCGTTTGATGGATTTGTTTCAGATCTGTACGTTCTTTCATTATTTCCAGCTCATGATCATGTTTATTTTCAAGGCCCATCTTCATATGTATCTCATGCACCATGTTTAAAATCTTTGTTATCTCCTCCTCAGCACGAACGTTAACCTCGAACTCTATCTGCTGCTTTATTTTTTCGATCCTGCCCTGGCGGTTTTGATTAATTAACACAGACACCGACAATACTATTGCAAACAGGGAAACGACCATTTCAAGTTCCGGAAAGGGAAAAGGATCAAACGGTTTTAATGGCCGTAAAAAATTTAAATTCCAGCTTATCCAGATGATAAAAAAAATGATACAACCAACCAGAAATTTCATGTTACCCAAAACCTGTATAATAAACACTGCAATATGATCCGTCTTTGTTTTGGTAAAATCGAGAGAAGACTTGAGCCTGGAATTACGGTTTACAGGATCATTGCTGTCTTGTTCTTCATTGTTGACCGTAGTATTTTTTGACATGGAGTAGAATTTATTCATCTAACTCTAAAAATGATAAATTGTTGGAAAAGAAGAGCAGCTTTTTTGCTCAATAATAAATTTTTGTTATAAAGGATATGAACGGTTTTTGTAAAGTATCAATGTGCTCCATCTTCGGATTGAAACTGATAGGAGTTTTTTCTATAACCACAGAGGGAAAGCCGGAGAAAGAAGAAGAGGTTACACAGAGGATTGCCAGCGATTCAATCAGACTTAACCGGCTTCAGTGATCTTTCAAAAGATGCGATAAGCGCTTTTATTTTGGTGTCTATATACCTAAGAGTAACAAGCTCCGTTTTCCAGTATCTTTCTTTATTCATTTTACCGAAGAATACGGCTTTAGGCAAACTATCCGTTTTGCTTTTTATTTTTTCAATCTTTACGGAGGTTATAGTACCATACCCGGATGGCGCTCTTTGCTCGAGGTCTGTTATTATAATTTTTGCCTTACTGTCCTCACATGATATCCTGATGTTTTGCCAGCAATTCCATTCTGCTGCTATATGTTTGCCCGGTTCATTAAAAAGTACCGTTACAAAACCTTTATATGATAATAATCCCCGATCCTTATCTTCTATTTGACTGGTATCTTTTTGAGCTTTATAAATGTTTAGCGCCCAGGCCCTGCTCCTTTTAAATAATTCATCTTTGTGTACACTATCAACGGAGATCGTTTTTTCATACATAATTCTTCCTTCATTCACTGGAAAAATTCCATACAGTAACGAATCCTGGGCTTGTAAGAATTGGCTTACTCCCAGTATCACAAATAGCGTACATAGAGATTTTATAATCACTGAAAACAATTTATAAAATTAAAGAAATCACAAACAATCCTTAACCTGATGCAAGGTATGCATAATATAACGATTGCTGTTTAGCGTGGAAGTACATACCATTCATCAGGTTAGGGTAGCATATAGGAACACAATATTTTTAATGATCCAATGTGTGTCGGTGTGGCCTTCTTGTATGCTAACAGTATCCATGAAAGAATGGACTAAAATATGATATTAACTATAAGTGGTATTGCATAATTTAAAAATGAATATTATTATTGTATAGGATTCAGGATGCACTATAGTTCTGCAGTACTTAATATCATCCTAAGTTTTTAATTTATTCATCTTACGGTTGCATGATCCTGCAACCAGGTAATTAATATTTATAATTTCTGACATACTGTGTAGTAGAACACGGTAATAATTTTAAGTTTATGACATTTAATAATCTTGCAGTTGAAACAGATCATTTGATTAACGAAAATAATATTTCGTTCCAGGATCTGCTTTATACCTACCTGGTGCTGCCATTTAATATGGAGCATCAAACTCAATCGAACTGGTGTTGGGCAGCAACATCTAAAAGTGTATCTAAATTTTATTCTGCGGCAAGTCCGTGGACGCAGTGCTCCATAGCCGGCGCTGAACTGGGAAAAACCTGTTGTACTGTCCCGGTTCCTGCTCCCTGTAATGTTTCCTGGTACCTTGATAAAGCTTTAACTCGTACACATAACTTTACCAGCATTCAAAGCGGCACCATTACCTGGCTGCAGGTTAAACAACAGTTACAGGCCGGTCTTGTAGTAGGAGCAAGGATAGGCTGGAACCATGGAACTGCCGGCGGACATTTTATGACCATTTATGGTGTATCGAATGTAGGCCTCACACAGTACTTACATATTGATGATCCTATTTACGGAAAAAGTGTGTTAACTTATAATCAATTTGCAACCAACTATCAGGGCAACGGCAATTGGACACATACTTATTTCACAAAAAAATTCTTTTATGCCATGTGGTTTAAAGAGCTTCCTATCAAAACCGAATTATTAAAACCAATTGCAGAAGTAAGGCCGCTAATTAATATTAGCGACAAGAAAGTAAAGGAGAATACCAACGTTAAGTATAGCATTCCTCACAATGCGTACATCATCAATCTTAATGAAATCAAGGCCGATTTTAACCTGCCTTCTGTTCCGAAAACATTGAGAGTAATGGAGATCCAGGATGAAACACCCATTGCTTTGTATGAAGTGGGAACGAATGAAGCCAAACCTGAA
>CAXSIE010000539.1:0-2845 GCA_964237295.1 uncultured Flavihumibacter sp.
TCAGGCAAAACGGTGACAACCGATGAGAATGGAAATTTTAACGTAACCGCAAGTCCGTCAGGTACACTGGTATTCAGTTATGTGGGATTCGAAAAACGCGAGATACCAATCGGTAATAAAACGACCATTAATATAACCTTACAGGGAGAAGCCAAACTGCTGGAAGAAGTGGTGGCTATCGGTTACCAGCGTCTTCGTAAAAGTGATGTAACGGGTGCCATCTCCAGTGTAAAAGCAAAAGAATTGAATCTTAGTTCGCCCACTATAAGTCAGGCGCTTGTAGGAAAAGTAGCCGGCGTACAGGTATCGCAGGTAAGCGGTGCGCCTTATTCCGGAACAAAAATAAGGGTAAGGGGAATTGGCTCCATCAATGCAAGCTCGGAACCTTTGTATGTGATAGATGGATATCCGGTAAGCGGCAACGTTAGCCAGGGACCAGGCAATGCTACTAACGGCACTTCCGGTTATAATCCTGCCACTGCCGGAAATGACATCTTCATCAATCCTGAGGATATTGAGTCTATAGAAATTTTGAAAGATGCTGCCTCCGCGGCAATATATGGATCGCGGGCGGCGGCAGGTGTTGTGCTGATTACCACCAAACGCGGTAAACAGGGTAAGGGAAGGTTTGAGTATGACTACCAGGTTGGAATCAATCAACTTGCAAAAAAAGTAAAGATGCTGGACGCTGATGGGTTCGCACAATTATTTGTTGATGGAAGGAACGGCGCTTATCACGATATACTGGTAGCAAAAGGCATCGCATGGAACGATGCATTTTATTCGGATGACAACGCAACACGTGTAGCCAAAGCCGGTAGTTCCAACACAGGTTCGGTTGACAAGCGCCGACATAGGCATTATGAATCATTACGATTATGTGATCTGTGGTCATATTCATCATCCGGAAATTAAACAGATCAAAAATGCCATAGTTCTTCTATGTAACTGATTTTACTTGCCAGTGTGCATCTTTAAATATTTACTATACTGGGAAGTAGTAAAAATACCTTTCAACGTTTCATTAAAGGCGGCTTTGTTAGCCTTTAATTCAGCCTCCTTTTCTTTTAAACTAGTTGGAAGTACAGAGATTTCATCAAGAGGTTTTGTATTTGCTAAATATGCATCATATACTTTTTTTGTTTGTACAGAATCCAGCCCCATTTTTTTTTGAAGGTTGTCGGCAAAAGCTTTAGAACGTTTAAAAACATCCGAAGGCATTTTCCATTCATTACCCGTTTTTACAGGTTTCCAGGGTTTGGTTGTTTGCGCAGATAATTGAATGATGGTAAGTGTTAACAGCATTACTCCAATTAGAGTGTTCTTTTTCATTTGTTTGTTTTTAATTTGATTAACTGTTTTACTGATTCTTTAATGACTTGACTGGATTGGCAAAGGATGCTTTGATGGCATGGAAACTTACTGTGACCAATGCAATCAACAATGCAATAACCCCCGCAATGGCAAACATCCACCAGGAGATACCAATACGGTAAGCAAAATTTTGAAGCCACTTGTTCACTATAAACCAGCCAATGGGAATTGCTATAAAAAAAGCGATGATTACAAGTTTTAAAAAATCTATTGAGATTAACCGCACTATTTGAGAAGTGGTAGCACCCAGCAATTTTCGAATTCCTATTTCTTTAAATCGTCTTTCAGTTGTAAGCATGGCAAGTCCAAATAAACCAATGCAAGAAATAAAGATTGTAATCAAGGCGGCAAAGCTGATAATCTGTTTCCATTTTGATTCGGATTCATATCCTTTTTTAAGGGAATCATCCTTGAAAGAATATTGAAAGGGATTATCAGGACATAGTTTGTGATAATATTTTTGGATCCCTGTAATTGTAGCAGGGATATTTGAAGGCCTTATCCTGATTATAAAGCGGCCCAGTGGTAACTATGGGTCCATTGTAAATAATTCAGGCTTTATTTTTTCTTTTAGTGATTCAAAATGATAATCCTTCACTAACCCAATTACATTTATTCTTCTTGTTCCCCAGCCGGGTAGATTCATAAAATCCACAGTTTTTCCTATAGGCTCTTTCCATCCTGCTTCTTTGGCAAATGTTTCATTTATTAACACTGAACTGTTAGCATCAGAAGTAAAAGCAGCAGAAAAATTTCTGCCAGCTAAAACCTGTGTTTGTAAAGCAGGCAAATAGTTTTCATCAATATGTTCGTATGTGGCATTAAACTCTTTTCCCCCCGCCTGCGTTTTACCGCCAAATTTTCCAACATTAGCATAAGCAACTTTTTCTACACCAGGCACATTTATGAATGCGGTTTTACATACATCCATCAATGATTTGTCCATTATTGCCTTATTTACCACAAACTCAATAAGGTTTTTGTCATTATATCCAAGTTCGGCATTTGTAAGAAAATTAAATTGGGCATTAGAGAAAAGTGTTGCAATAATTAGCAAAGTGGCCAATGCAAACTGTAAAATAACAAGGCTTTTAGAAAGGTTATTTTTACCACCAAACTTAATCCTGCTATATAAAGCCTTAACAGGATTTAAACCAGACAATACAATTGCGGGATAAAATCCTGCTGCTAAAAAAGTAACAAAGTAAAGAGCGATAATAGCTGTCACTAGTTTAATATCAAAAAGATAGGCAAGGCTCAATTGTTTGTTTGCAAGTTCATTGAATAAAGGCAATAATAAAAAGCTAAACAAAACGGCCAGTAAAAATGAAATCATGCAAACGAACATTGATTCACCTAAGAACTGTCGAATGAGCTGACTTCTAATTCCACCTATTACTTTTCGGATTCCTATTTCCTTGCTTCTTTTTAAAGATTGAGCAATAGAAAGCTTGATAAAATTAATGCAGGC
>CAXSIE010000539.1:2916-3602 GCA_964237295.1 uncultured Flavihumibacter sp.
AAAAATTCCCATTTGAAATTGGTGTTGTAAACCGACTTATGTATTAAATTTAATTCCCTTTTTGCCTTCAGTTAGATACGTCTGCTCCATTTTTGCAGTTACGTTTTTCAAATTTGCAGCAGGATGTAAAACAAAGAAGGTAGGAAAGGAGAACCACATCCAGCCATTATCTGGATTTCCCTTTTCAAGGAATTTGAAGGGGACTAAAATGCTGAATTTTACAGTGGAGTTTTGTGGAGCTTGCTTGGCAACACCGGTTATAGTAAAAGTTTCGAACTGGCCGTCAATTTGCAAATCAATTGTTTTGTTTACAACTTCAGTTGTGCCAAAATATTTCTTAGCGGTTTCTAAAGTCAGTACCATAGAATTAAAGCCGGAAAGCACTTTTTCTTTGTTCCCGGCAATTAATGGAAAGGAAAAAAAGGAGAAGAAATTTTCATCTACCCAACAAATATCTTCATTGAACGTTTGATTATCTTTCTTTACAACGGCTTGCTTATGATTTACCCTTGTAAATTCCTGTAATTCCGGAATTGCCTGCTTGAAGGCAGGGCCTTGCACCATTGCAGCAATGGCTGACTTTGTATTAAAACCATCTTTTTCAATCCTATCACATACCAATTGGTAAATGTTATCCTTTTTCTTGTGAAACTGGTCATAGCTTATTTCGTCTTTGGTATATAATA
>CAXSIE010000540.1:0-3574 GCA_964237295.1 uncultured Flavihumibacter sp.
GACAGTTCAAAAATTTCTGTTGCAGCAATAAGAACATTTGAAAACGGGCAGAGACTTACTTTTAACAATTTGCAGATTCAACTAAAGAAATTTAGTCTGGATAAAGATTCATTGCAGGTTTTTTCTTCCGGTGGGGTTGTAACCGTTAGTTCCAGGGAAGTAAACTTATACTCAGATACTACCCTAAGCAGCAACACCTGGGAGCTTAAGGATGGCAGCGTGGATCTTTTCAATTTAAACCTAATAAACAAACGACGCTCCGGTAATACCGACACTTTGCAACTAAACAATGCTCATTTGTCGAACCTCTCTATAAGTGAAAAAAGTTTAAAGAATCCACTACTTTATTTCTCCGGGGAAAAGCGGGCAACGGTTAGCTTATCATTACGGGACTGAAAGGCAGCACCAGCAAATTTTCCCTGGATTCTTTTTCCTACCGCCCGCTATTGAACCGCAATGCTTTTATGGCTGCTCAAACTTTTCAGAAAGATTATATTACGCTCGAGACAGGTCAGGCATTTTTAAATAATGTTGATATAGCTTCCTGGTTACAAGATTCTGTTGTAAAGATTGGCCATGTTTATATCAGCAACGCTGTGTTAAATGATACCCGTGACAAACACCTGCCGCTCCGGAACGATATTATAAAGGGCCTTCCCGTTACCATCATAAAAAGCATACCGGTAAAAACCCTGGTTGATTCCGTTAGTATCATCAATGGCAGGGTAAGGTATCATGAAGTGAGTGATAAAACCAATCAGACAGGTAACCTGCGTTTCACACACCTGGAAGCTACCATTCGAAATATAAAAAATTACAACTTTTCATCTGCTGACAGTTTACAGGTGTCAGCTTCCGCTTACCTTATGGACACAGCATACATTCGGCTTCGGATGAAGGAAACTTATACTGACAGTCTGGGGTCGTTTCCTATTACTGTGAAAGCGCGCCCTTTTGATCTCAAAATATTAAATCCCTTCCTGCTGCCCGTTATGAGTGTCAGGATTAAATCAGGCATCGTTGATTCATTACAGATCAGTGCCGTTGGCAGCGAAAATTTATCATTAGGTGAAATGCTGTTTTTTTACCATAATCTTAAAGTTGAATTTCTTAAAGCAGCCAACGATCAAAAAAAGACTTTACTTACCAGCCTGATTACTTTTGCAGCGAATAGTTTTGTTGTTAGAAACAAGAATAATAAAAAAATCGGAAAAATATTTTATGAACGCAATCACAACCGTTCCTTTTTTAACTATCTGGTACGAATGATAGCCAGCGGCGCTGCAAGCAGCGTGGGAGCGAAACGCTATCAAAAATATAACCGGCTGTATAACGATAAAATAAAAGAGGTGAATTTACCGGTGACAGATTTCTAAATAAACTTCGTGTTCATTTGTGCCTTAACGTCTTTGTGGCTAATTGGTGTAAAGGCATCAAGGAACAATAAGAGATTGTTAAACAAAACAACGCAGATACCACTTCGCTTTTCTACTTTTACCAAAATTAAAACCATGGATGTTACGATAGAAGAAAGCTGGAAGGAAGCACTTAAAGCGGAGTTTGAAAAACCGTATTTTCAACAGATAATCTTATTCATTAAAACAGAAAAAGCCGCCGGCAAAACAATCTATCCACCCGGCAAATTGATCTTTAATGCTTTTAATCATACCCCTATTGATCATGTAAAGGTTGTTTTATTAGGACAGGATCCCTATCATGGCAAGGGTCAGGCACACGGGTTAAGCTTTTCGGTTCCAGACGGTGTAACGCCTCCACCCTCTCTTGTAAATATATTTAAGGAATTGCATAGTGATGTAGGGGTTCCGGTTTCAAAAACCGGCAACCTTACCAAATGGGCTGAACAGGGTGTAATGTTGCTCAACGCTTCATTAACAGTGAGAGCCGCTGAAGCCGGAAGTCATTCCAAGATCGGCTGGACCCAGTTTACAGATGCAGTAATAACAAAAATATCCGCTCTGGAAAAAAATGTGGTTTTTATGTTATGGGGGAAATTTGCACAGGAAAAACAGGCGCTGATAAATGAAACAAAACACCTCGTATTAAAAGCCGCGCACCCGTCACCGTTTTCAGCTGATAAAGGTTTTTTCGGTTGCCGCCATTTTTCTAAAACCAATGAATACCTGACCAGTCATGGCATCGACCCGATAGACTGGAAATTATAATAGCACAAAGATTAATTATTAATGATTAATGGTGAAATTCGCTATTTTAAATGGTTATTTTTAATTAGGTCACTGACCGTTAATTATTAATCATTAACAATAATCATTAATGAAGTTATTCAGGGAGATTTTTGGCAGAATTTGGATCGTATGGGCTGCGATTGTTTTTATAACAACGATGCTCCTGTTCATGATCCCGTTTCTTATAATCAGGAGAATGCCGGAACCACTGATGACCCGCCGCTTTATCGCCTTTTCAAAAGTGTGGATGGATATTTTTTTAAATGGCATCGGCTGTCACCTATCTGTAAAGGGAGCTGAAAATTTTAAAGCCGGTGAGAATTATATTGTCGTTTGCAACCATAATTCATTGATGGATGTGCCGGTTTCTTGTCCCTATATTCCGGGTGGCAATAAAACCATTGCAAAAAAAGAGATGGCAAAGGTGCCTGTGTTTGGAATTTTATATGCAATGGGAAGCGTGTTGGTAGACAGGAATAGTGAAAGAAGCCGTCGAGACAGTTACCAGAAAATGAAACAGGTGCTTGATATGGGTTTGCACATGAGCATTTACCCGGAAGGTACGCGCAATAAAACCAGCGAGCCGCTTAAATCATTTCATGACGGTGCTTTCCGGCTTGCTATTGATACCGGGAAATCCATTATTCCTGCTTTGATCTTCAATACAAAGAAAGTTTTGCCCGGTGACAAATCATTTTTTATCTGGCCGCACCGGTTGAAGATGCATTTTCTAGCACCGATGCCGGTTGAAAAAGGTGTTACAGCGGTGCAGTTGAAAGAGAAGATTTTTAAAGTGATGACAGAATATTATGTGGCTAATATGAAATAGTTTTTTCTAAGCATAAGCTACTGCCCATAAAAATACCTGCTCCTGTTAACTTTTATATCCCGCAGAAGGCTTGATTTCGGATTGATGGTAATATTGAAATAACGCGTAGGCCCCACCGGGGTAACGTTGATAGACATCTGCCAGCAATGCAGGTTCCTCGACAGGAACATGGTAAGCGATTGTATGGAAGAAGTTTTAAAATCATAATAACTATTCATACCCAGTTTCCATTCCGGAGTTAAATTAAAATCGCCGTTAACGCTTAAGTTTGAATTGATCAGGGTTTGATAACCACTGTAATCAGGTTTGATTGCTTTTGAAAAATTAAGCGAGTAAGAAAGATTAACGGACCATTGAATATTGAAGTCGGCAAACTCTGCCGGGTTATTACGGATATAATTCAGCTCTGCCTGTTGTTCTTCCATGGTCATGGGCAATCCTTCCGCTTTATTGAGAGAATCGGCTGTTTTTCTCTTGTCCCCTTTTTCCTTACTACGGAACGACGTAGAAATGGCAATCGTTCCATTGGTGACCCTTCCCA
>CAXSIE010000541.1:0-1129 GCA_964237295.1 uncultured Flavihumibacter sp.
TTGCTTTAAATAATGAATCAAAACATTTTGACTATTATTACCAGACACGGATAATTTAAATGTAATATTAAAAGATGAATGAACCAAAACGATACCTGATAACGGCAGCGTTGCCTTATGCCAACGGTTTGAAACACATTGGCCACCTTGCAGGTGCTTACCTGCCCTCGGATATTTATGTACGTTACCTGCGGGCACAAAAAAGGGATGTAGTGTATGTTTGCGGAAGCGATGAACATGGCGCTGCTATCACCATACAGGCTATGAAGGAAAATACTACTCCAAGAGCTATTGTTGATAAATACCATGAGATCTTAAAACAAAATCTTTTTGACCTGGGAATTTCATTTGACATTTACCACCGCACTACCGAACCGCTTCACCACGAAACAGCCCGGGAATTCTTTACAGTTCTATACAACCAGGGCGAACTGGAAGAAAAAGAGAACGAACAATATTTTGATGAAGAAGCCAATACCTTCCTGGCAGACAGGTATATCGCAGGCACCTGTCCTGTTTGCGGATATCCTAATGCATTCGGCGACCAGTGTGAGAATTGCGGAAGTTCATTAAGTCCTGATCAGTTGATCAACCCAAGAAGCACCCTAAGTGGCAAGCCGCCCATAAAAAAACTTACCAAACACTGGTATTTACCGCTTAATAAATATGAGGAATGGCTGCGCGAATGGATTCTTAAAGAACATGCGGGCGACTGGAAAGTAAATGTACTGGGACAATGCAAAAGTTGGCTGGATGCGGGTTTACAACCAAGAGCCGTAACCCGCGATCTTGACTGGGGTATACCTGTACCACTAGCCGAAGCCGCCGGCAAAGTGTTGTATGTGTGGTTTGATGCCCCGATAGGCTACATAAGCGCTACCAGGCAATGGGCCATTAATAATAACAGGGACTGGAAACCTTACTGGTATGATAAGGATACCAAGCTGGTTCATTTCATAGGAAAGGATAACATTGTTTTCCATTGTATCATCTTCCCGGTGATGCTGAAATTGCATGGCAATATTGTACCGGATAACGTTCCCAGCAATGAGTTTATGAATCTGGAAGGTGATAAAATGAGCACCAGCCGTGGCTGGAGCATTGAAATGGATGATTATATAAATGACTG
>CAXSIE010000541.1:1139-3563 GCA_964237295.1 uncultured Flavihumibacter sp.
CTGGATAAAAAAAGACAACGGCGGTGAGATCATGGCCGATGTTTTACGTTATTATCTCACTACCATTTCACCTGAAACAAAAGACAGTGAGTTCACCTGGAAAGGTTTCCAGGATGCTAACAATAGTGAACTGGTATCCATTACAGGTAATTTTGTAAACAGAACCTTTGTGTTACTGCATAAACTCTGTGGCGGAAAAGTTCCTAAGCTGCATGCTTCATTGCTTGATGATACCGATAAAAACATGGTGGCAGAATTCGAAAAAGCAAAAAGTCGTATTGAGAACTTAATAGAAACATATAAATTCCGTGAAGCATTATTTGAGGTAGTGGAGTTTTCAAGAAAGGGTAACAAATACATGCAGGAAAAGCAACCCTGGATCACTGCAAAAGCATTAAATGCTGCAGACGCTGCATCAATTGCGGAAAGCCGTGAGACAGCGCAGCATTTAATTGATAACTGCCTGCATGTCTGTCTGCAGCTTACTGCTAACCTGGCCATTTATATCAACCCGTTCTTACCTGTTACGGCCTTAAAAATGTGCCATATGATGAAAGTAGTTCCTAAAATGCTGGAATGGGAGAATGCCGGCAAAAGCAAACTGCTTAGTATTGGCTATAGTTTAAGGGAACCGCAGTTGCTGTTCAGAAAAATTGAAGATGCTGAAATCGCCGAGCAGATGATCAAGCTACAGGCAACCGCCGTAAAGGCACAGAAGATCAAAGATCAAAATACAAAAATCCAACAACAAACTACCATTATGGAAGCGACAAAACCCACTCCTGGAAATACCAAGCCACAAATTGTGTATGATGACTTTGCCAGGCTCGACCTTAAAGTAGGCACCATCATTAGCGCTGAAAAAGTTGAAAAGGCTGATAAGCTGTTAAAACTCGAAGTAGATTTAGGAACTGAAAAAAGAACCATCGTTTCGGGCATCGCCCTTCACTTTAAGCCTGAAGAAATTACAGGCAAACAAGTGGTGGTGGTAGCGAACCTGACGCCGCGTAAAATGAGAGGCATTGAAAGTAACGGGATGATTTTAATGGCTGAAGATGCGGAAGGAAAATTGCATTTTGTAAATCCTGATGCAGCAGTAAATCCCGGTGCTGGAGTAAGTTGATTAGTTGCTTGGACAGTTTATAACCACAGAGGGGAAAGCCGGAGGTGAAGAAGAGGATACACAGAGGAGTTCTCTGTGTATCCTCTTCTTCACCTCCGGCTTTCCCCTCTGTAGTTCAAAAAACACTAACAAGTTTAGCTACACAAGTTACCTGTACTCCGAACCTTTAATATTAACCAGATACACCAGCAATTTTTTATCATTATCCAAAGTATTAAACAAACTATCCGATAGATAATTTTTTATAGATAAGGCCCATGTTAACCTGGGTTTGAAAGGAAACCGTTTAAGCAAGGTATCGTATATCAGTACATCCTGGGAAACCGCATCAATCTTATTAAAAATGGAATCTCTGAAATTTACACTTCCATTACTTGTAAATGCATTATACGAATCCCAGTCGTAATAGTAACTGGTAAAATATCCGGCGTCAGATATCCTGCTTAGCTGGAGTATGTTATTAGATTCTATAATTATTCTCTCACGAATCTTATACTGATCATCAAGCTTTTTTAAACAATTTAAAACCGCTTCTTCATTGCGGTTAGTAAGGTTCTTAACGTCCAGCCAGAACAATTTACCCTTACTTTCAGTAGCCTGTAAATAGCGCTCCAAAGATAAATTGATACTCGTTGCCGGCGGATGCCTTACATCAAAAAAACCATGTTGTTCATCAAAAACTATATCCATCTCGAACCCCTGAAACTGATCGGATAAAAACTTGAAACGCTCTAAAGTATTAACACGATGCGCCCATGTTTTAGAATAAGGCTTTATATTACAGAAATTAATCTTAACAGGTAACCTGCCGGATTTATAAACAGGCGATAGTGTTGCAATGTGTTTTTTCAGGCGATAAACCTGGAGATAGAAAAGCAGGCGATTGCTATAAACTATTAACAGCGTTATGACAATCCCCAGTAAAAAAAATAGAACTTTCCTTTTCACACCGGAATATTTACTATTTAAACTTTGCATAAATGCTCAGTATCATCGACTTTAAAATAGCAGCTTTGGCAGACATCCCTTATGCCCCGCTTGCATTGCTTTCAATACAACAACCGGTTATTTTTAAACCCGTCATTATACCGCTGGATCATTGCTTTCAACTGGTATTCCAATTCCTGCTTCTTTTTAATCATCAGTGGATCAAGAAAAAGATTCTTTTTTAACAACGTATCAGCCCTGTAATTGTAAAGATACATAACAGCATCGTTGGAGGCATTTAATCCAAGCACATAACTACTGTCTATAATCTGATATACATAATCCATTTTCTGTACCGCATATCTGGGTCCTGT
>CAXSIE010000542.1:0-3540 GCA_964237295.1 uncultured Flavihumibacter sp.
CTGCACCATATAAACTGGACGAAGGGCCTTTTACAATTTCTATCTGCTTAATATTCCCCACTGCTACCCGGCCGAGCTTTAAAATCCCTGCATTGCGGCCTACCAGGGGTTCACCATCTATCATTATAAGTGTGTAGGCAGGATCAAGGCCCTGCATCTGTACACCTGCGCCGAATATATTCGGGAATCCTGCCAGCGAAATTCCTAAAGGACTATTGACAATTGTTAACCCGGTCTGTTCCTGTAATATATCCTGAAGCCTTAAAGAACCCGTTGCCTTAATCATTTGAGAAGTGATCAATTGGGTAGGAATAGCGATATTACCCAGCTTGCCTTCACTACGTGTAGCCGTTACTACAACATTATCCAATTCCTTTACCAAACTGGTATCCTTTACCTGTGATTTTACAACAATGGCAAGTAAACAAAGAAATACAATTAAAGTGTAGCGGATGTTATACATGATAATAATCAAAGTTCACCTAGTATTACCCTATAATGATCATTTAACTGCCAGGCGAGAAAATTTTACAATGATATGACACTTTAATTCCGATTTTAGTCTTATTACTTAAGAATATAGTAATTTTCGCACTTTGTTTTAGTTGATTGTATTTTCCAGCAAAGCGCTATCCTTTACGAACTGTTTTATAAATCCTTATAGCCATCATTAAGATAGCAATAAAAATTATCAGCCCGATCATACCCCATAAAACGCTGATACCCTTTTTTACCACCACCAGCATTACAATCACCAGTAAAAAAATGGTAGCCACTTCATTCCATATCCTTAATTGCTGGGACGAATAAGCGAATACATTGTTGCTCTGCTGTTTATAAATACGATGAAGTGAAAAATGATATAAAAATAGCCCAAATACAAAACCAAGCTTTATCCATAACCAGGTAGGGATGGCACCGTATAAGTATAACATCCAGATTCCGAAAATCAACGTCAATATCGCAGATGGCCAGGTGATTCCAAACCATAACCTCCGGATCATGATGCTGAATTGATCTCTCAGTATCTTTTTTTCAGTAGCATCCTTCTCACCTGCTTCCGTATTGTATATGAATAACCTCACCATATAAAAAAGCCCGCTGAACCAGGTAACGATAAAAATTATATGAAGGGACTTGATATAATTATACATAATACTAATGTTATGCAGGTGACTTACTTGCTGACTGTTGAAAGCTATACAAGCTTCATTTCCTGTTGCTGGCCGGCAAATTCTTCAATCCATTTTTTAAGAGCCAGTATCCACAACGGATGTATATTAAGACAGGGGATCAGCGTGAAGGATGAGCCTCCTGCTTCCATGAATGTGTGCCTGCCTTCCATTTCAATTTCCTGTAAGGTTTCCAGGCAGTCGCTTACAAAAGCCGGACAAACAACCAGTAGTTTTTTCACACCTTCACCGGGAAACTCTTTTAAACGAAAGTCAGTATAAGGTTTTAACCACTCTTCACTTCCCAAACGCGATTGAAAAGAGTAGCTGTATTTGTTTGAAGGGATATTCAATTCATCCGCTACCAGTTTCATGGTAGTAAGGCACTGATGGCGGTAACAATGCTCATGGGCCGGTGAAGCAACTTCGCAGCAGTTTGCTGTCTTCAGGCAATGCGAGCCGGTGGCATCTGCCTTGAGAATGTGGCGTTTAGGTATTCCATGGTAGCTGAATAATATATGATCATAATCGTGTTGCAGATAGGGCCGGATGTTTTCTTTCATTGCAGTGATATAATCTGCATTGTCGAAATAGGGCTTTACAAAACGGAGCTTGAAAGGATATCTTCCTTTTTTATACACCTCTTTTGCATACTCAACAGCAGTCTCATAGCTCGACATGGCATAGTGGGGATACATGGGAATGGCAATCACTTCTTCCAGCTCAGGCAATTTCTTTATAAGTGAATCATAAGCATTTTTCATAGACGGGTTTCCATAGCGCATGGCAATTTCCACCGGTTCTTCTACCTGCTGCTGCAGCAATTTTTGTAATTGTTTGGTAATGACTATTAACGGTGAGCCTTCTTTTGTCCAGACGGTTTTATATGCGGCAGCGGATTTAGCGGTACGAAAGGGCACGATGATCCCACCCACGAGTATCTTTCTGAAAATATAGGAGTAATCAATAACCCTTCCATCCATCAGAAATTCCATCAGGTATCGTTTTACATCTTTCAATTCTGTAGAATCCGGTGAACCAAGGTTCATCAATACAATTCCTCTTTTACTTTCCATAATGCTGGTTAAAATTTGCAAAATAAAGGCAGTTACTCTTAAAAATCATTTTAAATGCTAAAGAACACCCTTTACCGGGGTTTCAACAAGCTTCCGCTTCAAAAGTATTCAACTCATTATAATATGACATTCATATGACGCAAACTTTTTTTCTGTTGGGCACTTGCCAGCTACTTTTGCATTCAGCCATGAGAACAGATATATGCTAGGAACCAATAGTAAAGACATATCAAATTTTTATACTACCGGAATCAACTACAAAAAAACAGATGCCGCAATCCGTGGTCAGTTCGCGGTAAATAACGAACAATATGCAGGTTTACTGGCAATTGCTCCTTTATTTGGAATACACGAGCTATTTGTTCTTTCAACCTGCAATCGCACTGAAATTTACGGATTTGCCGAAGATCCATCCCAGCTCATTCGCTTATTGTGTTCACAAACAACAGGGGATATTGAAACTTTTGAAAAACTGGCTTATACCAAAAAAGGCTTACATGCTGTTCATCATTTTTTTAATGTGGCTGCCGGACTGGATTCACAGATATTAGGTGATTATGAAATTGTTGGCCAGATCAAGCAATCGGTTAAGTTTGCAAAAAATCATAACCGTATTGATGCTTATACTGACAGGCTGGTGAATACTGTTTTGCAGTCGTCCAAGATGATCAGGAACCAAACTTCTTTAAGCGGCGGAACTGTTTCAGTAGCTTTTGCTGCAATTCAATATATAAAAAGAACCATTACCAAAATTCCTGAAAAAAAAATAGTACTCTTAGGTGTTGGTAAAATTGGAAGTAATACCTGCAAAAACCTGGTAGACTACCTGCAAACTACCAATATAACGCTCATTAACCGCAATCCCTGTAAAGCTTCAGCACTGGCAAAAGAGCTTAACCTGCAATATGCGCACCAGGATGCTGCTGCTTTACATATTCAACAGGCAGATATTATTATTGTAGCAACCAATGCAAATCATCCTACTATATTAAAAGGCGATCTTGAAAATAGCGGTCAGAAATTGATCATTGATCTTTCCATACCTTATAATGTTGAGGAAGGAGCCAGAGAATTAACAAACATTACATTGGTTAATGTGGATGAATTGTCTAAAATAAAAGATGATACCATCAGGAAAAGAGAAGCTGCGGTACCTATGGCCAGAGCAATTATAAATACCCATATAGAAGAATTTCTTGCATGGAATGACATGCGCAAACATGTTCCGGTTTTAAAAGCGGTTAAAACCAAGCTCCAGGAGATTACTACCTGCGGATTGTTCTTCCCTATTA
>CAXSIE010000543.1:0-1905 GCA_964237295.1 uncultured Flavihumibacter sp.
GCAGGATCTATTCATACCCTTTTAAAATCTTCCCTAACAAATATAGTGGGCCAGGTAATGGAGACGCAGGCGTTTCTGGGCAGCAGGCCCGTGCGCGTACTAAGGGAACAAATTGTAGAAGCTCATCCAGATCAACGTATCGCGATACTGGAGGGGTTTTCAGCAGGCATTTTTATAGTATCCCTCATCATCAAAATAGTACTGCATCAGCTGTCCGGCTAATTCAAAAACACAGTGGCCTGATGCCTATTGAAAAGATTGCAACCAGTCTCGGCATTAGTCGCCAGGCTCTGGCGCGGCAATTTGCAGAAAAAGTAGGTGTATCACCAAAGCAGTATAGCCGGCTGATTCACTTTAATACGGTACAACAATATCTTAAAAAAAATCCTTATGCCTCCTGGATCGATGTAACTTATAGATTTGATTATTTCGACCAATCGCACCTGATCAAAGATTTCTACCATTTCACCGGCGCCTCACCCAAAGGATATGCTGCTCTGGACACTTTTCTTGTAAACAGCTTTGTGAGGATGGATAATGACTGGAAGTTTTTTAGGAGGTTTCCATTTTTACAATGTTTTCGTAAATGTGCATGTTAACTTTATATGCCAACTGTGCTGTAAGGTCACGTTGACTAATAAATATTTAAATTATTAATACCCATAAAATATGCCTGATAACCCAAGAGAGATTGCTATCTTTAAAACGGTTAAGAGTAGTCCTCTGAAAATTGCAACTGCGTGCTGATACCAAACTGGATGCAAAGCAAACTGCTGCTTAGCTTAATTATAAAAGAGACGCCAATTTGCAGTTCCATGGCAGTTTATCTTTGTTAAAAATTAATATGATGTAATAAATCAGGTATTGGCACAGCAAATCATTCCTTCAAAGATTACGAGTGTGTTGCTGCACCCTGACAGATCTCCCGCGCGTAATATTATGATTGAAGTTGCCGCACATGAAAACCTTGCAGATATCACCTAGGAAAACTTAGTTCAATAACATATATTCATGCGGCTTTTATATTAAAGCTGCCTTTTGGTTGTACCCATGCCTGTTTCAATGGAATTGGAAATGTCTTTTAAAGGAAGCAACAATACATCTAAGTGAATTTGCAAAAGTTTTTGCACGGACAGTGTGAGATGTTTTTTTATTATTAAATAGCTTAGCGCTAAAATCCTTACTGGTATTAGTTTGTATGAAAACTGAATTCATAAGCTTTAATTTTAAGTTCGTTCATTCGTGAACAAACTTTTGCAAATTCACTTAGCCGAAACAAACCTGGAAAAACAAAATTCTTTAAGTATAAAAATTTTATAACTCTCTTATAATCGTCTTATGGAGGGTATCAATATTCATATAAAATTTTCAAACAATTAAATCAAGTAGTATATCTACAAAAAGGAGAGTTTTAAATGCCTAATAAAAAACAAACCATACCGATGCAACTTCCCTTTGCTCCCATGGAATGGTGGTGGATTGCTCAAGGAAATAATGGAACAGTATCCCATTTTGGTCTAAATGCATATGCTTATGACTTTGTTCCGGTTAAGACACCGCTCGAGGGCACTCCCGTATTAGCACCGGCACATGGTAAGGTTATCAACATTAACGATAATTTTCATTCAGGTCCTGATACAGCAAATAATCATCCTAATGGCATAAAAATTCAGCATGCTGATGGCGAGGTAGGAGTACCCATCCACCTTAAACAAGGTTCAATTGCAGCATGTGGAATTAAGATAGGTGACACCGTTCAAATGGGTCAAAAAATTGCAGAGGTAGGTGACACCGGAACGACTCTTGGAGGCTTTCACCTGCACTTCGCTTTATCAAATGAACCTATACCTACACCGGATACATACATAACAATAGAATCTCAGTTCATGGATTATGATGTTTCGC
>CAXSIE010000543.1:1915-3538 GCA_964237295.1 uncultured Flavihumibacter sp.
GACTCCGAAGTTTGGAGAATGGATAAGGCGAAGATCCCTTTGGAGTTCATGGGAATCTCTTGGTGGTCAGATTATCGACTCACCCACTGTTGTTCCACCTTCTCCAGATATTGAATAAAGAGGATAATGCTCTCCTTTTTTAAGACGGGTAGTTAAGATAGAATTTTAAATTTTAAATTACCATTTTATGCCAAAGCTAACCAGAAGAAAATTTACAGCAGAAAAGGCATAGAAACTTGTTTTAGTGAAATAAAAGCATTGTTTCTTAGAAAAATCCTTGCAGTTACCTTTAAAGGGTTTCTACTAAAACTGGTGATGTTTATTTTCGCACTTCCTTGAATAAACTAGCCAATTAACTGACAACTTAAGTTAATTAAGTAACAGATAATATTATAACAAGAACGAAAGGTTCCCTTCTTTGTTTTTTCACGACTAAAATTCTTGATGAACCATGCGCTAAGAATTGCTTGTCTCCTCAATTTCCAATGTTTCTAACTTATCCACCACAAATCAATCTCCACATGAAACAAATGCTACCTCTGTTGTTTTCACTTTTCTCTTCTACAGGCATATTTGCTCAAACCAATCAATGGGCATGGATGAGCGGCGACAGTACAGCTAATCAACCAGGGGTTTATGGCACTAAGGGAACTGCTGCTAATACCAACAAGCCGGGAGTAAGAGCCGGCGCAAGCAGCTGGACAGATGCCTCAGGGAACCTTTGGCTGTTTGGAGGTGACGGGTATACAGGCCGAGGTTCCGACTCTACATTGAACGACTTGTGGAAGTACATTCCTTCTGCTGGCGAATGGACATGGATCAGTGGTGACAGCATACCTGGTCAGCAGGGCATGTATGGCGTAAAAGGAACAGCCGCTTCCGGCAATATGCCGGGAGCAAGGGCCGGCTCAAGCAGCTGGACGGACGCTTCCGGCAACCTGTGGCTGTTCGGAGGAAGCAATTATACTAACGACAGAAACAATGAGTATAACGACATTTGGAAATACTCGCCTTTTACCGGAGCATGGACATGGGTGAGTGGTGACAGTACTATAAATCAGCCGGGTGTTTATGGAATAAAGGGCAATGCTTCCGCTGCCAATAAACCAGGAGGAAGGAGTTTGGCTATCACCTGGACAGATGCATCGGGCAACCTGTGGATGTTTGGAGGAGAAGGGTATAGTGCAGGCAATTTATATGGGTATATGAATGACCTCTGGAAGTACTCGATGTTGACAGGGCAATGGACATGGGTAGGTGGTGACTCTGTTACCTACCGGACAGGTAATTACGGCATTAAAGGCGTGGCTGCCTTCTCCAATAGCCCTGGAGCAAGGGAAAGGGGTGTTGGTTGGATAGATGCCGCTGGCAACTTGTGGCTGTTTGGCGGATCGGTTTATCCCGTTAACGGTTTAACTGAATTAAATGACCTATGGAAATTCGCGCCTGACGCAGGTTTGTGGACATGGGTGGGTGGTGACAGCGTTTTGAATCAAAGTGGGATTTATGGTACCAAGGGTACGGCTGCTTCCGGTAATAGGCCAGGAGCGAGATCTAACGCCGTTGGCTGGACAGATGTTTTTGGTAACCTGTGGTTGTTTGGTGGCGGCGGTTATGTTGATT
>CAXSIE010000544.1:0-3521 GCA_964237295.1 uncultured Flavihumibacter sp.
TAAATCCATGCTGATTGGTATAACGCCTGCCGATAAAGTTACCATGCAGGGCGATGCCGTAACCAATGCTTTTCTTGAAGCCAATCATTCACATTTCATCCTCACAGAAGGAGGAAGCCGGGAAAGTGATCCTCTGATAAACAATGTGATTTTCCAGCTTATCAACAGGCCTGAAAATTCAGGCAGTAAAAATATTCAGCGCAAAGTACCGGCATTAGCCGTTGTTACCGGAGGAAACGAGGTTACTAAGGAGATGGTGCTGCAGGCGGTGAGGCAGAAACTAACTATAATAATTGTCGAAGGCAGCGGCGGTCTGGCCGACGAGGTGGCCGCCGCATGGCAACAAAAAGATACGCCTCCCGAAGATCCATCGCTGGCTGAAATAATGGCAGAGGGTAAGCTTTTCTTTCATTCTTTAAGCAACCCGGCAAATGATATTCAAAACATAATTTTAAGCGGACTGGGCGTAGACAAGGTGCTGATGCAGGCATGGGAAACTTTTGCTGATTATGACCTTAATGCTAACAGGCAACAGAAAAGATTCGATAAAATACAGCAGGCCATTATTTTTATTGGAGTTATAGGCACCGCTCTTGCCCTTATTAAGGAGGTGATGAGACCGAATCAGGTTCAAAACCCGTTCCTTGCATTCACTTCCACTGTAACCTATGTTATATTACTTGTTATACCTATTACACTTACTATACTGGTTACTATCGCCAACCGTTTTAAACAGGGTAACAAATGGCTGCTTTTAAGAGCAGCGGCGGAATCTATAAAACGCGAGATATTCCGCTACCGCACCAGAACAAACGATTATAACATAAAGCCCGAACAACAACTCACCAAAAAAATTGAAGATATCACTACCAGAACAATGCGTACTGAGGTAAACTCATCCTACCTGATACCTTATAACAAAGAACTGGGTTTTCCACCAGACATGTATGGGTCAAAAGGTGGTGATGACGGATTCAGCAACCTGAGTGCCGACAGGTATATTACAGTAAGGCTGGGTGATCAGCTCAACTATTTCAGGAAACGATCTGTCCGGCTTGGAAAGCAATTGATGGTGCTTTCCATTACCATTTTTATCGTTGGTGGCATAGGAACTTTTCTTGCTGCCATTAACCAGCCGGTTTGGATAGCGCTTACCACTACCATTGTTGCAGCGCTGGGCACCTACCTCGGATACAGGCAAACTGAAAATACGCTTACAAAGTACAATCAAACAGCCACCAATCTTACTAATGTAAGAGCATGGTGGAACGCTTTATCTTCCGAAGAACAATTATTACAGGAAAATGTCAATACGCTTGTAGACCATACCGAGCAGGTACTTCAGGTTGAACTGGACGGCTGGATACAACAAATGCAAAACGCCCTTGCAGAACTGCGTAAAAACCAGGAAATAAAACCTGAAAAGAACGAGAATCCAGCACCGGAAACGGAAGTGGAGCAGGCTAAAATTGTACAACCTGAAGATAAGCCCGTTGAAAAAGTTGCTGCTTCAACCGACACTAAACCAGGCGCTGAAAATGAAGAGGATAAAACACCCGTTATTGAAGCAGAGCAACCCGCCGATAGCAAGCCTAAAGTATCCGGTGAAGAAGCTGCAGCATACAAGCGCCTGAACAACCTGAACCCACAAGAACTCACCATAACAGATGAAACAACTCCTGTGGTAGAAACTGCTGATGAACCTAAGAAATGAGCGGATGGAGATCCTTGGTATTTTAAAAAAGCTACAGCCAAATCATTCAGCTACCTGCTTGTAATGCCGCTAGACTTATACATATGAATCGGCGTTTTTTTCGGGTTCGGTTGTTTTATATCCATAGAGGAGAATGATGAATTATGCACATCATCCAATACAATAGGAGTACGATAATCTTTCTTCTCGCAAATCAGCTTAATATTTGAAAATTGTATGTTCTTAGCATGCCTGATATAAACGCCCCAGGCCGGCAATTCTTTAAACATAGAGTAATCAGGATATTTCCCGGGAATTTCATTGATGCTGTCTAACCGTTCCAGCGGTGCGTTGGCAAAGAACTCCGACCCGCCGCCCGGGTATTTTATTTCGATGTTACTGATGCTTACATCGGTAATATACTGATCAGGCAAGCCGGCAATAACAATAGGTGAAATATTTCGCGGCATGTCTTCTATCGGCCCTTCATATTCATAACCGGCATCCGGCTTTCCACGAGGAATTTCAGCATACACATTGCTGATCTTTATGTTGTTCAACGAGCCCTTTCTTCCAACAACCCTTTCACCAAGCCGTAGAAAGATGGCATTACCGGAATTGATGACCCTTAATGAATCAACGGTAACATCATCAAGAAACCCTCCGTCAACCGATTCCAGCGCTATTGCAGAGCGATAGGTATCATATACTTTATTGTCTGTTATCCTGATATTCCTGAAACCGCCATTGGAAGCCGTACCAAATTTAATTGCATTGGCGCTTGACCTTATCGTATTGTTTCGCAGTATGATATTGTTGCAGAATACCCCATACTCATGCGACTTCAGGCAGATGCCATCATCAGCCGCATCTATAAAAGAATTGGTAACGCTTGCACTGTCACAATCAACAATGTCTATTCCGTCGTTGTTCCAGTAAGCCTTGCTATCCACATAAATATGATCGATGTTCAGGTTTTTAATCTGATCGTATGTCTGTACCCATGAGGCCGAGTTTCTTATCGTAATACCTTGCACCGTTACGTTTTTACAGGAACGAAGATAAAATATCATAGGGCGGTGGTCTTCCTGCGGCCGGTCGTTTTTAAAATTGTCTGTCAATATGCCGGAATGAATGAGGTTGATTACATTCCTGGCAACAGACCTTCCTTGCCCGTCTATAACGCCTTGCCCGATGATTCCGATGTCGTGCTGGTCACGTGAAAGTACCAGCGCCGTAAAAGTAATTTTATCATAATCGTATGGGTTCAGTGAACCAAGCAATACAGCCCCTTCTTTCAATTCAATTATTACATTCGATTTCAGGTGGATTGAACCGGTGAGGTACCTTCCCACATAAAAAATAAGTTTACCGCCACCATTGGCATTGATGTAATCGATAGCTGCCTGTATGGATCGTGTATTAAGTGTAACACCGTCTGAATATATTCCAAATAAAGACGCAGGATAATCTTTCGCGAGCAGGTTGAACGATTGAAAGATCAGCAGGATGAAAAGAATGTTTTTTTTGATATGCACTATTGAAAGATTTAGTTAGGTTACTACATTTTACAGAATAAGATTATATAAATAATTTTTGAAGCTTTACAATCAATGCTATAACTTATCAACTACCTGAATTGCTATAACTTATCAACTACCTGAATTGAGGCTTTCCAAACCCCGAAGGGGTGACAGGATTGTAGGAATTAAATTGATTGAAACGCGAACCCTGAAAGGGTGGCATTATTAATAGTCTGTAATGCTCTATATCACCCCTTCGGGCAATGTCATTAAGTTAAGATCAACAAGAAGCACTGGTGAAAAGT
>CAXSIE010000545.1:0-3025 GCA_964237295.1 uncultured Flavihumibacter sp.
AATCTGACCAAATCAGGTCAAATCAATTTTTATCCATTTGGTTAAGTATAAATCGCCATCACTTTTGGGCACCAGTTAAGTAAAAAGTGGTCATGTGGTGATAGTTATTACAATATTATCTCCCCTATTTCTATCACGATTAACCGGATTTGTTGGTTATGTTTTGGCTGAACATGAAAAACAATCAAAATATATCTTTGCTTTTTTGGCATAGAAAATCAAAACAGGATAAGAATGACTATGCTTCAATTATATGTCGAATAAGTATTAAAGGCGGACCTAAAGCGGAGATTGCGATCGGTAAAAAAGCACATTTTGATGAATGGGATCTAGACAACAAGAAAGCTAAAGGCAAAGACAAGGACACCAAGGAAATAAATCTTAAAATCAGCGAATTGACGGTTGATTTAAATCGGTATTTTATATTTCTACAAGGTCGGTACAAGAAAATCACAGCGTTAATGCTTAAGAATGTTTACTTGGGTAAACCAGCGAAACAGCAGAAAGTAGTTAACAAAAGCGAAAAGCTTATAGAAAAGAAATCATCAATCCCCACCTTTTTGCAAACGGTCGATATACATATTACAAATTTTGAAAAGATGGTTGAAAAGGGACTGCGCTCCGCGGAAACGTTAAAACAATGGAACTCAACGAGAACGAAATTACAAGAATTTTTGCCTTTTAGATATGGTGTCTTTGACATGAACCTCGATAAAATCACCTATTCTTTCGCCTTGGATTTTTACTTGTATTTAACCACTGAACAGAAAAAAGTAATTAGGGATGCCGCGGCCAAAAATCACATCAAAAAAACAAAAGGCATATTGAACTTTGCGGAGCGAATTAATTGGATTAATAAAAACCCACTCCTGCAGTTTAAATGCGGCACAGAGGAAAAAGAAATTGAACCATTGGAGATTATAGAGGTGGAAAAGATATGGAGAAAGAAAATCTCGATATGTCGCCTGGCTGAAGTAAGGGATGCCTTTATATTTCAATGTTTTACTGGTTTTGCCTTTCAGGATGTATATGCTTTAACAGCCGAAAACATTGTAGTGGTGGGAATGTGCAAGGAACGTTGGTTGATCAAAGGCAGGGGGGAAACCGGAGTTATAGAGATGGTTCCAATTATGCCGATTGTCGAAGAAATACTTCTGCGTTATGAACACCATCTCTGCAGAACCGAGCACGGACGGCTAATGCCGATAAATAGTAATTATCGGTACAATTGCTATTTAAAAGAACTTGCAACGATTTGTTACATAAACAGGGATCTCAACACACACCTTGCAAGACATACCTTCGCCGATATTATGTTAAATATATTGGAATTTTCACTGGCGGAGGTGAGCAGAATGCTCGGTCATAAAACAATCCGGACAACCCAACGCTATGCACGTGTTCGGAAACAATTGATCAGCAGAACTTACGCTAACCGAAGGGAAGTTTTATTTACAAAAGGTGGGCAATTGAGACAAATAAATTTCACATGAGCCATTTGTTAAATTATCGTGATTCTTTGAGTTGGCTATACATAAAAAAAGATTATACACCGTTCGTTTAATTGGGCCAAAACTATTCTACACGTTAAACGCGCTGATAAGGCTTAGGAATCAGGCTCCCCACATTTTAATAACAATTTTTCAGAATAGGCAATATCGGAATAAATCAAGATGCTTTTTATTTTTGAGCAAATTTGGCAACAGACATCGCCCATTTGGCATATCAAATCGAACAGTTTATCAAGTAAGTTGGGATTACCTGTTAACGACTTACCAGTTCAGCTATGTAACCGCTTAGGCATCCTTCAATGTTATCGAACCGATACCTTATGTCTGTAAGGTACCTAATAACAAAGGTTTTAATTACCGGAGGACTAAAAGTAAAGGGAAGGGTAACTAAATAAATCCGTTGCCAGAACTGTCCATTTTCATTAAGGGTGAACGTAACAGTCATGATGTGGTTAGGCGTGATTATTCCATCAACAGTTTGGTTACCATCACTGGCTTGGAAAATACCATCTTGAATTTGGCGGTCAAAGGAATTGATCCCTGCTAAGGAAGCAGTCAGCTGTTTCTTATTGGTAAATTTGCAGAATTGCTCTGGTTGGTTTAACAGAAAATGTGGCTCCAATATTTGCCAAACCCGGTTATAAAGGGTATATCTTGGAGTCGTTTGCTGTTTTTGGTTCGTTAATAATTTCTTTATGCTACTTGCCGGGATTTTACGGGTTAGACTGGCCTGAAACCAGTTCCACAAGAGTATAAAATCTCCTTCAACAGGGAATTTGAGTGTGATACAATTTATATTCCGCTCGTCGGGAATGATCACAAATGGTATCCCACTGTCCGTTTGAACCTTTTGCAAAAGAGCCAAAGGAGTTGGTTTGATTGGTATGAAGAACATATAATAATTTAACAAAGATAGTTATTTGGTTTTCCCGTAATTACGATAATAACTATCCAGGCACCATTCTCGGTGCATGTAAAATCCTGCTATATTAGGTGTAAGTTGTGGGTGTTTAATTAAAACTTCTTCAGCAATTTGCCAGGCCTTCTCTTCCCTCTGTACGACTAAATGTTCCGGGTTTCTCGGCCAATCCAAATAATGCCCGTATTCATGCAAAATCACCCATATAATATTTAAAGGTGTTTTGACATTAATCATACTAGCCCTGATATGTTTGGGCCGTTCAAAAGAAGGATCTATATTAGAAGCCGCTTCATTGTATTTACAGGATACGTACGCTCCGTTATCATTAATTTCCGTTAACAGCGCGCGAATAGTTTCCCGGTACTCTTCCAAATGTCCGTTTGCACATAACTCGTCAATTAATTGCTCTTTGGGATCACGTGGCAGGTAAGTCATTGACGAATATAAAACTACGCGGTACAACCTGCAACTATTTGCGTTATATTTGAAAAACCTTATCAATATTTCATGGATTTTTTATTGATTTCCGGCCCGCAAGCCTGCGGCAAAACATCGCTTATCCGAAGACTGCACACTTATTTTGTTGGTAAGG
>CAXSIE010000545.1:3035-3504 GCA_964237295.1 uncultured Flavihumibacter sp.
GGTAAGGGATATAATATTATTGACCGTCAATTTTATCACAACAATGACTTTAGGTGCGTTTTAGAAAAAAACGGGCGTAAAGTCCTTATGCAATCAGATACTGATCTCCCCATCTGTATTCAAAACCTGCAAATTATTATGCTAAATACCCAAATGTTAATGTGATCATAACGGCTTGCAGAAATGCACCTGATCCAATGCGCAGCCGGCTATTCGCCGATATGTCTATAAGCTCGGCAGGTAACAGTTATTTTGAAGTTCCTCTCGGGAGGATGCCGCGTGGAGCCCAGCGTTCATCATCAATTGCCTGGTACGAACCACAGTTAGATAACATCGCCATAATGGCAGCAGCGGCAGCGCCTTTTAATTTATAGCGTTTATAGGCTATTGCTAAATCAAGGTCTTGACCTTCCTATTGAATATTTCTATTTTTTATCATAGACTAAATCCGAAACTTTGATCAGTTTTA
>CAXSIE010000546.1:0-3494 GCA_964237295.1 uncultured Flavihumibacter sp.
AGATTGTTTCATATTAGTCGTTTTGAATGGATGTAAGTTTTATTTCGCCTAACGTAATCGGCTTGCTGCTGTGCTGGATTTTTATAACCTCCAGCCCCTAACCGCGGCTGAATTAAAAATTAATGATGAAGATAACATCAGCAGTTTAATAGAATTTTGTCAGCCTGATATTAGATGATAATAACACAGATGCCGATTGTTCTCCCGTCCGCCAGCATAGGAGCAAACCGCGTGTTGTGTGCAGATTAACATGGTAACGAGCACATTTGTACGCACTTGCCTTAATAATAATTTGAAGTTTGTTATTTGCCTACAAATTAAAGGAAGTTGTTGTTCGTTTAAAAATCGTTGCTAATTTTATTTTGGCAGAATGTTGTGATTAAGGTGGAAAAAGTTTTCGGGGTCATATTTCCTTTTCATCTGCAGAAGTCGTGTGTAATTTGTTCCATAAATGGCTTTTGAAAAATCTTCGCCTTCTGCACTCATATAATTCGAGTAGATACGTCCACCGGAATAAGGTTGTAATAGTTCAGCAAAATTGCTAAGCCACAACATGCAGGGTGATGTTTTTTTGGGATCATCCCACCCAATCATATAAGCTAAATCTGCTGCTCCAGCCTGACGAAGTTCAAAAGCCGTTGCGTCCGGTGCAATTCGACAAACTTCTCCATGCATGTAGTGGGAAAGGTTGAAGAACAACTGGCATGATGGTGGCGCTTGCGCAAACTGGGTAAGTATCAGATCAAAAGCCTCATCGGAAAGTTGTTTAATGTATGAACCTTTAACGGATCGAAACGGGCATGGAGTGGCTACATCGTCTGAAGCCCAATCCGCAGACATACGATAGATTTCGGAATAAGCTCTGCGTTTTACCCAATCTTGATCCGGCTTAATGAATTTCCGAAATGTATTTATTAGGTGCTCTCCTTTTTCTAAATCACCAGCATAGACAAACTCTATAGCAAAACTTCCCTTGGCTTGTTTAGCATAATAGCAGTCCCCTTGTAATTCATCAGGAGCGGTCAACATAAACTCCCGGAAAAATCGTAGTAAAGCGGGGGCTTTTTCAAGTGAATAAGTAAGGCGACCAGCCAGAACTCCCTTTACCGGATATAATTGATATTCAAAAGCTGTCGCCACACCAAAGTTTCCTCCACCACCACGGATCCCCCAGAACAGGTCTTCATTGGTAGACGTATTTGCGTTCAGGGTGCGGCCATCGGCCGTGACAACATTGCCCGAAAGGAGAGTGTCACAAGTTGCTCCATATTTTCCGGATAGATAACCAAGGCCTCCTCCCAAGACAAGACCGGCCCCCACACTTCCACATTCACCCAATACAGGTGCAAGACCAAAGGGAGCAGTAAACGCTAGAATTTCTTCAGCCGTGCTGCCGGCTGAAACTCGTGCGGTGTGTTTAATAGGATCTACGCTCACATTTTTCATCCTGGAAAGGTCAATGACAAGTCCCTTTTCGCAAGTTCCCCAGCCCAAAAGACTGTGATTACCTGAACGCACCGCGACTTCTAATTCATGTTGGTGCGCTAAATCAATGCACCGCAACACATCTTCTTCGTTTTGACATTGTGCAATAACAACTGGGTGTTTATCCATTTCAGGATTTACTATTCGTGCCCTTCGTGCTGCTTCATATGCTGCATCGCTTGGAAGAATGATGTGTCCACCAAAGCCTTTTTGAAACTTGTTGATGGCATCTGGAGCCAGTGGAAATTTTCGTGACTTAATGCGCTGACCACAGGCATTTAGTAAAGTAAGCATTCCAGCAGTCATTGCTGATTGCTTAATAAACTCACGACGTGTTTTGGTTGTCGGCCTTATGTAAGACATGTTGGTATAATATTTTAGTATGAAACATTCTCATAAGAGCACAGAAAATAAAAACATTGATCGTTAAAAACGTCTCCACAGTTTGCCTGTTTTAGATGTCGCCCTAATTGCACACAACGAATAAGTATTGCCGATGGTGGGGAAGTTGAAAAACGTCCGCCTGGCAACCGAAGTTCATTATTTATTCCAAAGTTTAATAATTTATTCTGATGTTCAAAAGTATTTCTTCCGCCGGAACCAAAGCTGACAAGCGATATGCTGCCGATTGCTCCAACGTCCAGCCCCACTATTGGCAATACCCATGTTGTGCGTAGCAGTTCACCATTTCTCTTTATGCGCTATTTAAATCACACGTAATAATATCGGGACTAATCATCTTTTTTATTGCTGATCATTAATGCTTGCAGCAATTTCCTGTCTGAGTGTTTCTTTTAACTCTCCATAGTCGTCTCCTTTTGAAAAATGTTTGCCGTTCTTTAATACGACCAATTTTGCACCTGCTTCATTTACCAGAGCCAGACCATGCTGCAACGGATCAGGCTTTAAAACACGATCATCAGGCGTTATAATAACAACAATCTTTCTTACCTTTTTATAAAGCGTAGTAAAATGAAAAGAATCAGTAAAAAATTCTTTTTGTTCATCATATCCTACCTCATGAACAGGTGGAGCAACCAATATCAGCAACGAAATTTTTGTTGTCCATTATAGGCATTAAGGTAGTGTAAGATGTTATCACATCCCAGGCTATGTGCAATTAATATGGTACTGCCCGGCGACTCATTAGCAACAGTTGCTATAGTTGTCAGCCACTCCTTTAATTCAGGATGCTCCGGATGGGGCATCGGCGGAATGATTGACATTACTTTATTTTCTTTCGCAACCTCATCAATATAAGGATACCAGACTCCTTGTGGTGTTTCATTGAAACCGGTTGATAATAAAAGTCTGTCTATTTTTAAGTCTATCATTTTTTGCGCAACTGCATGTTTATACATCATGAAATAAATTACAATTAATAGTAAACTTCTTTTTGTAAGCGATAATAGTTTTTGCATTATTCTTAATATTGTGATGCAAACCTATCTTATCCTTATAATTAAATTATGGTGAAGGTTTAAGTTCTTTATTGCAACTATCAATTATGTAAATCGCGGAATTGCTTTGGCGTCAACCCTACATAACGTTTGAAAAATTTAGAAAAATTTGACGGGTCGAAAGTAAGGTTAAATGAAATTTGTGAAATGGCTATAGTTTTTTCCTGAAGCATTTTTTTTGCAATACCTATTAATTTTTCTTTGTAAAAGCTGCAGGGAGTTCGGTTAGTAACTTTTTTGATAACATTTGTAAGGTGTACGGAAGTACATGCAGAATTTTGGCAAAGTCCTGAACCGTATGTTTATCATTTACTTCCCCAAGTCTCAGAGAATTCATGTGAAGGTCTAATGCCACAAGAAACTTTTGAACAATTTCAATTTGTTTAACCGTTGCTGTTTCGAGAAAATCTGTTGTTGCCATTATTTTTATTTAAGTCCTTCATATGTCAAATACCGACTTCAAAAGATTATTACGCACAACGGCTCGGTATTTGTGAAGGGAGGACATTTATCGCCGTGTCAGCCCGGAACAAAAGCCTGATTTTGTTT
>CAXSIE010000547.1:0-3487 GCA_964237295.1 uncultured Flavihumibacter sp.
CGTTTTGTATGCCCAGGTCGTCAACCGCAAAAACATCTTCCCTGCCAAGCGTAAACATCAACAGCATTTCAACGGTCCATCTGCCAACACCCTTTATCTGGATGAGATAACCTATTATTTCTTCGTTGTCCATTTTCTCAAACTTCCGTATATCCATGCCTTGTTCCAGGGCGAAACGTGCTACATTGTGAATATAACTTGTTTTTGCATTCGAGAGTCCGATAGCTCGAAGCGTATCAAAAGGAGTGGCAAGAATCTGGTCAGGCTCCGGCTCCTTTCCTCCATATAAATCTAGAAAACGTTTGAATATTACGCTGGCGACTTTTGTAGACAGCTGCTGGCTGATAATAGATTTACATAAGTAGAGGTATATTTTTTCCCGCTGTACCAATTCAAAAGGGTTTTCCGGGCTAATGGCGCTCAGTAGTTTTTTATCTTTTACGAGATGAGTAATATAAGAAGGGACCATTTTAATGGTTAATGGTAAATTGTTAATGATTATTTATCTGGTATCAGCAGCATTAATAGCTAAACTTTCCGGATAACTGACTACCTGTTTCTCATTCTATCGAATAACTGATGTTTCCATCTTTTTCATCCTTCAGCAGGATGCCGATCTCCTTTAAATGATTACGGATTTTATCGGAGGTATTATAATCTTTTTTGGATTTGGCGTCTTTACGAAGGTCTATCAATAAACCTAATACTGCATTCAGTTTGCCATCCTCATCAGTGCTTTCACTGCGAAGGCCTAAAATGTTTTCAAGGTATTCTTTAAAATAAGTTTGCATCAGTGTGAAACATTCGCTATTGATTGCGCCGGAAGCAAGTTGTTTATTTTTTATGGAGTTAATGATCGGTACAATTTCAAAAAGATTAGCCAGAACTTTAGCGGTGTTAAAATCATCATTCATAAAATCATCCAGCTCTAATAAAAGATTCTTTATTTTTTCGCTTAGTTCAATGTCTGTTTCCGTATTAAATAAGGGAGTTTCCAGCTTCTGTAAAACTTCATAAGCCTCCCACAAACGCTTTAATCCTTTTTCCGCTGCCTGCAGGGCTTCATTACTGAAATCAAGTGTACTTCTATAATGAGTTTGTAAAATGAAGAACCTGATGGTCATCGGTGAATAAGCCTGCTTTAGCAAAGGATGATTGCCGCTGAATAAGGCAGTAAGTGCTATCTGGTTGTTATAGCTCTTACCCATCTTTTTGCCGTTTATGGTAATCATATTATTGTGCAGCCAGTAACGCGCCGGCACTTCATGATTGCAGATATTACTTTGAGCAATTTCACTTTCATGGTGAGGAAACATAAGATCCATCCCACCGCCATGAATATCGAATTGTTTACCCAGGTATTTTGTTGCCATTGCCGAACATTCAATGTGCCAGCCGGGAAAACCTTCGCCCCACGGACTATTCCAGCGCATGATGTGTTCGGGTGGCGCCGCTTTCCAGAGTGCAAAATCGGCTTTGTTTCTTTTCTCTTCCTGGCCTTCAAGATTGCGGGTTGTTTCCAGGAGGTCATCTATAACTCTTCCGCTTAATGTTCCATACGGATAATTCCCTGCATATTTTTTTACGTCAAAATAAACGGAGCCATTCACTTCATAGGCATACCCTTTCTCTATAAGGATTTTGATCATATCAATCTGCTCTACTATATGTCCCGTTGCTGTAGGCTCAATACTGGGTTCAAGGTTATTGAACTGATTCATGGCCCAATGGAAGAGGTTGGTATATTTGTGCACCAGTTCCATGGGTTCCAGTTTTTCCAGAACAGCTTTTTTAGAAATTTTATCTTCGGCTGCTTTTCCTTCTTCTTCAAAATGCCCGGCATCGGTAATATTCCTCACATACCTGATCTTATAACCCAGGTGTTTCAGGTACCGGTTAATAAAATCAAAAGTTATATAGGGCCTTGCATGGCCCAGATGGCTTTCTCCGCTTACCGTTGGGCCGCATACATACAAACCTACAAGACCGGGCGTAATTGACTTGAAAACTTCTTTTTGACGGGTATAGGAATTTAAAACTTTTAATTCGGTCATGGTTAATTATTGAACTGCTCTGTGCAAATATAGATTTCGTTGCGGAAGGGAGCAACAGATGGAGTTAAAACTTCTTTATTATCAGCAGGAAATACACATTGATTTCCTGGCAGATGACGGCTGATAGCAAACTTCCATTTAGCCTTTGGAAAGAATCCTGAAATCGGATATAAGTGGAAAATGATCTGAATACCCGAGCTTCACTTTTTTGTATTGCAACACCTCAAAATTTTTCGCAGGCAGCATATAATCGATGCGCAGGGTGGGGGAAATAGAAACAAAAGTTCTTCCTAAACCAAATCCTTTTTGTACAAATGCGTCCTGTCGGTTTCCTTTAATAGTAGAATAAGTATATGAGTTGGGTACATCATTGAAATCGCCACAAATGATTTCCGGGTATTTACTGCTGTCAAGGTGCTCACGTACAAGATCTGCCTGCAAGCTTCTTAATGCGTATGATCTCCTGAATTTGGATATGATGCCCTTACCTGCATTCATAACACTATCTGTGTCATCAGCTTTTTTAATTGTTTTTAAACCACGGTAATCATTACCGGTGAATAAAAAAGATTGCAGATGGGTTGTAAATACGTTTATATTTTTTCCCTTCATGTCAATGGTAGCCATTATCAGGCTTTCGCTTCCTTTCAAAGAGTCCGGAGCAGGATAACGGATGCGAAAAGTATCCCTGATAGGATAACGGGAAAATATAGCAACACCATGCTCGTACATTCCATTCCAGGGCATATGGTCGCTGGCAAAGTAATGATAAGGATAATTAAGTTGTTTTGTGATGTAAGGAATGTTTTCATCAAAAAGATCTGGCCGTCTTGATTCAAAAAATTCCTGGAAACATAAAATATCAGCGTCCTGGCTTTTAATAAACTCAAACATCTTAAGCCGGTTACTGGTTCCTCCTTTGGCGTGTTTGTTCATTTCATCCCATCGTGATACATTCCAGGTAAGCACCCTGAAAGCATCATTTTGTTTCAGATCATAAAAAGAGCTAAAAGGATTAAACGCAAAAAGCACCTTGATCTGGAACCAGCCAAGCAGGATGGCAGCTAATGAAAGTAAGGCCCATTTTGATCTGAACAGCAACCAGAAGATCAGAAACAATAAAATTATTACAGTGAAAAAAATGAAACCTACTCCTGATATGGCAATCATCCAGTAAGTAACAGGATTGCAGTAAGCAGCCAGGCAGGCTATTAAAAAGAATAAAACAGCTATAACATTGGCAATGATAAAGAACCTCTTGGTTAATTTCCGGAAAATTGGAGCCATACCTTAAATTTACAAATCATCTCCATTAGCCGCTCTTTTTAAGATATCTTTTTCTTCGTCAGTTAAAAAGTGAAAGCCTTTTTGATTGATCTTATCTAATATTTCATCAACGCGTTTTTGAGTTACATTGGGCGTTTTTTTATAAG
>CAXSIE010000548.1:0-3483 GCA_964237295.1 uncultured Flavihumibacter sp.
GCATTCAGGGATGTATTCAATCCCGCCTTTAAAAACGCTAATAAGGAACTGATTTTCGATGTGCAGTTTCAGGCTGGTACTACGGGGCAGTCGAGTAACTTCATTTACCGCTTTACGCCCATCACCACCAATACGATGAATATCCTGGGTGTTAGCTTTTCCAATACGATCGGCAACTGGAATGTTCCTACCGATGATGTCATCAGTACTTTTGAAACGGGAGATACCAGGTTGGATGCCAGCATCGGAGTGGTTGAAGGAACGCTGGATGCAAACACTAACTTCATTCCTTCAAAGGTTGTTAGCATAGTAGGTTATACGGCTCCTGCCGGAGTGGTGGCAAAAAAGTTTGCAAGGAAATTCTTCTACCCGCCGTACGCCGCAATAAACCAGAACACCGATCAGAACTGGCCTTTATACAGGTATTCGGATGTACTGCTGATGCTGGCAGAGGCGCTTAATGAAACCGGTAAACCGGCAGAGGGGCTGCCTTATCTGAACATGGTAAGAACAAGGGCGTTCGGTGCAGGCAAGGGCCAGGTAGCGGTTACAGACCCGGCCAGCCTCCGTGCCATCATAGCAAAGGAAAGAAGATCCGAACTGCTGTTCGAAAACAAAAGATGGCAGGACCTTATCCGTACCGGGCAGGCAGTGGCAGTAATGAATGCTTATGGTGCAAAAAATAAAATGCAGTTCCCGTTCCTTTTACCGCAAACTTATATGGTGACCGAAAACAGGCTGCTGTACCCTATACCTTTAAGGGAGATGAACCTCAACCCGCTTCTGAAACAAAACCCAGGTTATTAATATTAAAAGTTGTTGTATGAAATTCCAACTATCACAAGAACAAATAGAATATTATCAAAAAAACGGATTCATTGTTATTGAAGATTTTCTATCCCCCGAGGAATTGCAACAATGGCGGTCCGCAGTAATGGCAGCCATTAATGAAAGAGGCGGCAGAAAAATGCCCGACAAAGAGTTGAAGATCGGAGAGGATGATGGCATTAACGAAGACGCAGACTATTTCGGGAAGGTATTCGACCAGTTATTGAACCTCTGGCAAACCAATGATAAGGTAAAGGAGCTGATGTTCGATGAACGCATCGGCGAAATGGCTGCAAAATTAGCGGGTGCAGACGGAATAAGGATCTGGCACGACCAGGCTTTATTCAAACGGCCATGGGCCAACCCTACGGCCTGGCACCTGGATACACCCTTCTGGTCTTTCGCCGACAAAAGAGCGATTTCTATCTGGGTTGCTTTGGACGACGCTACCCTGGAAAACGGCTGCCTGTATTTCATTCCGGGTTCTTTCAAAGAAACTACTTACGAGTTTAAGGCAATAGGAAAAAACATGGATGCCGTTTTTGAAGTCTATCCTCAATTCGCAAAAACAGCTCCCTTTATTGCTAAAATGAAAGCCGGAAGCTGTTCTTTCCATAACGGACTTACCATACATGGCGCCGGCCCTAACATGACCCCCGGTTTCAGGCGTGCCATGACCTGCGCTTACATGCCGGAGGGTAATATTTTCAATGGCCAGAAAAATATCCTGCCTGATGAATATTTCCAGTCGCTGAAGGTAGGAGATCCTCTGAATAACAATGAACAAAACCCGTTGATCTATCATGCATCAGTAGGAATGCAGGTATGACGGTAAAATTCTTTTGTCCAAGGTGGGGAGCGGAGCATATTGAATGGAAGTCATTTTTACAATCGGTGAAAAATGCCGGATATGCCGGTATAGAATGGTTTCCCTATGCCGAATCAGGTAATTATCTTGAAGTAGTTGCCTTGCTGGAAAAATTTGAGTTGGAGTTTACTATAGTGATGGCAGTCATTGAACGGATAGATAATTTCAATAATTACCTTGCCGAACTGGAAAGGCAGTTACTGGAATTATCCGCTTTGCGAACCGGTAATAAAGCCCCGTTATTGATAAGTGCCCAGACAGGAAGGGAATTCTATACAGACCAACAGGTAGATGAATGCCTGTTGGTCTGTAAAAAAGTAAGCCGGCTAACGGGCATCCCCATACACCAGGAAACACATCGCAACAAATGGACCTTCGCCGCCCATCAGGTGTATCATCATCTGCAAAAACATACTGATATTATACTAACACTGGATGTTTCGCACTGGTTTTGCGTTTCTGAAAGTTACCTGCACGATCAGCAACCTGCTATAGATCTTGCTGTCAAACATGCCGGGCATATCCATGCACGGGTTGGGCATACGGAAGGCCCGCAGGTATGGGAACCGGCTTCAGAAGAATACGCGGAAGCATTAGAGGAACATCTTACGATCTGGGACAAATGGGTGCGTAAAATGAAAGCGGACGGCGCTGCCTGTTGTACGATTACCCCTGAATTCGGTCCGCCTCCTTACATGGTTTTTGCCAACAGGAAGGGCACCCCCTTCGATGAACAATGGCGGGTAAACCTGTGGATGAAGAACCTGCTCGAAAAACGATATGCTGAATTTTAAAAGGATTTATTTAAAAGGATTTAATGAAGAGAAGAACATTTCTAAAAAATAGTTCGGTTATTACTGCAGGCACTGCCGTTATAAGTTCGCTACCGTCTTTAGCCCACGATTTAATTGTTCACAAAGATCAGCCAGCCCCGTTTGATTTGTATGAATTGTTTAAAAATCCAACGGCCGGTTACAGGCCTTTTGTTCGCTGGTGGTGGAACGGCGATAAGGTTGAAAAAGCCGAATTGTCAAGAGAACTCCGTATACTGAAAGAGGCAGGCATCGGCGGCGTAGAGATCAACCCTATTAAATTCCCTTCAAGAACGGATGATCTAAATAAACCCTCGCTGCAATGGCTAAGCGATGAATGGATAGATGCCCTGCAACATACTTTTGCCGAAGCAAAATCGCTCGGACTTACCTGCGACCTGATCGTAGGCTCCGGCTGGCCCTTTGGCGCAGAATACCTGGAAGGTGAAGAACGTGCCCAGATCGTTTTGATCGGAACAAAAAGACTGGAAGGTAAAATAGATTATGAAGCCTCTTTATTTGATTTGTTTAAAGAAGCTGATCCTGCAGTATCCAGTCCTTACCCCAGAAGGAAGATGGAGATACTGTCTGTTAAGCTGGTGCCTGATCCCTTTACCAGTATGGAGGAAGTAAAGGATTTATCCCATCAGGTAAAAACGGGTTATATCACCACCACTATCCCTACCGGCAAATATGTTTTATACACGCTGGTAAAGATTGATGGATTTTTAGAAGTGATCAATGGCGCTCCGGGTGCGGACGGGCCTGTGTTGAATCATTATGATAAAGCGGCGGTTACCAAATACCTGAATCACATGTCGGATGGCATTCAGAAAAAAACCGGTCCTTTATCCAACCACATCCGTGCTTTCTTTACCGATAGCCTGGAACTGGAAGGCGCTAACTGGACCGCCGATATGCAGGATGAATTTAAAAAGAGGAGAGGGTACGACCTGATGACTTACCTGCCATTTA
>CAXSIE010000549.1:0-3464 GCA_964237295.1 uncultured Flavihumibacter sp.
ACTTTCCAGCATGAATTACAGGTAGCCGCTGATGCGGGTATGCTGGGCTCTATGGATGCTAACCGGGGCGATTACCAGAATGGCTGGGATACCGACCAGTTTCCAAATAATATCAATGAATTGGTGGAAGCGATGCTGGTAGTGGTTGAGTCAGGTGGCGTAAAAGGCGGCGGTATTAATTTCGACGCTAAAGTAAGGAGAAACTCCACAGACCGGGAAGACCTTTTTTATGCACATATCGGTGGAATGGACACATTTGCCAGGGCATTGATGATTGCAGATGAAATGCTTCAGAAATCTGAATATAAAAAACTGCGGATAGAACGCTATTCTTCCTATGATAGTGGTAAAGGAAAGGAATTTGAAGAAGGGAAACTGAGCCTGGAAGCGCTGCGGTCTTATGCTATTGAAAATGGTGAACCGGAAACCATCAGTGGCAGGCAGGAATATTTTGAAAATCTGATAAACAGGCACATCAGGTAAAGAGTTGTATTTGCTAACAGTGGCCAGAGATCAACTTTGAGGAGGAAACCGCAACAGCGTTTAGCTGATATCAAATTGAAATATACTTTATGATGGGCACGGTATTAATTGCCCGAGAACCAGATTGACAATTTTACGTAATTTAATAATACATGGATCCTGTATATAAATGGCATGCCGTATATACCAAACCAAGATGGGAAAAGAAAGTAGCCGAATTGCTTACAAAACAGAAAATAGAAAATTATTGTCCCCTCAACAAAATATTGCGGCAATGGAGCGATCGTAAAAAATTGGTTCATGAGCCGCTTTTTAAATCATATGTATTTGTTCGGGTAGAAGAAGGGAAGCAATTAAAGGTGAGGGAAATTTATGGGATACTGAATTTTTTGAACTGGTTAGGCAAGCCGGCGGTTATCCGTGATGAGGAGATAGCGTTGATCAAGCAGTTTTTAAATGATCATGAAAATGTTCAAACCCAGAAATGCACTATAAAAGTGAATGATACGGTGCGTATCACCAGCGGCCCTTTCAGCTTTCAAAAAGGTAACGTACTTGAAGTAAGGAACAACGCGATAAAAGTATTTCTTCCATCACTAGGTTACCAGATGATAGCGGAAATTAAAAAAACAAATATAGAAGTAGTTGACAAAGACAGCACCGATCAGCACCAGTCGGGGTTTATTAATAAGTAAGGATATAACTTAGATAAGGCCAGAACCGGAATATGCAGAACGTTCTTTAGCTCATTTATTAACCGGAACATTCTTAATTTGGCAGGTAGTTTGCAATCAGCATGTAACGAAAGGCTATTGAATTCCTTTATACTACCAGAAATCCCAAACCTGGCTATATGAAAAGTGGATTAATGATATGTAAAATACATAATCTCAATCCTGCTTATACTTACTGTTAGCGTTTAACGTTGTACATAAGTATTAACCTTGATTAAACTGTAATTTTCTTACTGTGGCTTATGATAAAACTGATATTCTTTTTTGGACTTGCTATTTTCATTTCTGAAGTAGCTATAGGTCAAAAAGAATTGGATAAATGGTTTTTTGGTAATAATGCCGGTTTAAATTTCAATTCAGGTGCTCCCAATTTTCTTCCAGGAGGAAAAGTAGTATCAGCGGCAGCCTCATCCGCTATTAGTGACGATCAGGGCAATCTTTTATTTTATTCAGATGGCGTAACTGTTTGGAACAGGAATCACCAGCCAATGCCTAATGGCACCGGTTTACTGGGTGATGTTGCAAGTACTCAGACAGTGCTGATCACTTACTATCCCGGTAACAAGGATCTTTATTACATTTTTACTGTAGATAAAGCCGGCGGATCAAACGGTTTCCGCATTTCAGTTGTGGATATGAAATTAAATGGTGGCCTTGGTGACGTGGATATCACGCAAAAAAATATAGACTATAACCTGCCTGCTGCAGAGAAGCTTACTGCAGTTAAAAAACAAAACGGAAGAGATCTATGGCTGATCGTTCATGGTTACGGCACTTATTTTGAAGATGCTTTTTTCGTGTTTTCAATAGATTGTAAAGGGATATTACTAACAAAGGTCAGTAATATTGGAAGTCATATCAACACGCCTGATAACACCCGCGGCTATATGAAAGCTTCGCCTGACGGCAAAAAACTGGTAAGCGCAAACTTTGCAGGGGACTTTGAAATGTTTGACTTTGACAATACTACCGGTATTCTAAGCAATTTTCAAACAATTCCGTCTTCATCCGGCAATTCATGCGGACCTTATGGCGTTGAATTTTCACCTGATTCCAGGTTGCTTTATCTAACTGAATCATCCACTTGTTCTGTTCCTCATTATTCCATTTGGCAGTATAAGCTTGATCCGGACATAAGTGCTGCCATTGCATCAAAGGTTTCTTTGGATGCGGGAGGTGGTAACCTAGCCGGAGCGCTTCAAATTGGTCCTGATAACAAAATATACATAGCTTACGACGGTGCGTCCAATCTAGGAGTAATTAATAATCCGAATGTTTACGGGCCGGGATGTGGCTTTTTAAAGGCAGGGCCTTCAATTTCGCCCGCCACAAGTACGCTTGGATTGTCCAGTGCAATTGCCGGATTTCAAAGAAATACGCTGGGCGCGGATACCACCGTTTGTGATGGCGCCCCGCTTACGTTAAAATTAAACCTTCAGGCTACCACCTATATATGGAACGATGGCTCTTTAGAGGATCACCTGGTAGTAACAAAAAGCGGTAAATACTGGGTAGACCTCATCAGCACCAATGCCAACGGAGCAGATTGCCCGATTACGGATACGATCAATGTAACTTTTCAGTCACCTCCTACATTCACTCTTGGAAACGACACCTTAATCTGTCAGGATAAATTGCCACTAATATTAGCACCTGCTTTACCTCCTGCTGCTTACCTATGGCAGGATAGCACTACAAAAGCCTCCTATTCGGCACCTGCAAAAGGATTATACTGGTTACAGCTTACGGCAAATGGCTGTTCAGCCCGTGATTCCATTGATATTGCTACTACGGCGGGAACACCGTTTAGCCTGGGTGAAGATACCTCCATCTGTGCCGGGGATACTTTAAAACTAACTGCTAACATTACTGCCACGGGTTATTTATGGAGCACCGGCAGCACGGCAAATACTATAAGTGTAAAAGCCGCCGGTACCTATTGGTGCGAGGCAAAATATGCCAACGGCTGCAGCTACCGGGATAGTATTCAGATAACGCTTACATCTTTACCTGTTTTTAACTTGGGTAAAGACACTATAGTATGTCAGAATCAATTTCCCTTACTGCTTAGCCAAACCATAACCGGCGCAACATACTTGTGGCAGGACAGCTCAACAACTTATTCCTTTTCCATCCCTGGAACCGGATTGTATTGGTTACGTGTTACGGTAAGCGGTTGTTCTTCAAGAGACAGCATCATTGTAAAAAACAATCCGGTGCCTGCATTCTCTCTTGGTGCAGACACTG
>CAXSIE010000550.1:0-2656 GCA_964237295.1 uncultured Flavihumibacter sp.
CAAATTCGGCCATTTTTGCGCCCAGGTCAATATGTTTTTGCAGGAAAGGAGTATGTTTCATGAATTGATTTTAGTTTCCAAAAATAGACCTTGAGTGTCAGGCAGCCAAAAGAGCATTTTGAACTGTGATTTAGTTGATTTAATGAATACTATGATGATCACTAGTAAAAAATCATCAGATAAATCACAGTTCAAACAACAAAGCCCCTCGCTTGCGCTCAGGGCCTTATTGTTCCAACTTCAACCCGCCTGCAACCTTGCGGCAACAATGCGGCGGGCAGGTAACTATTGAAAGATGGTTAATAAATTAAATAGTGCAGGGCTTTCGTTTTGAATGGATGAAGTTTCCTTTGCCGTTGACAAACCGGCTGTTTTAATACTATCTTTAAGAATAACAGTTGTATCCTTTTTTTCAGGGTTATTTCTTTTATTGTTCCTGTTGCCTTTATAGCGATATCCACCTTCACCTTCAGGATTGTTTTCCTCAACATCTGTTTTATCTTCCTCTGTTCTTACACTTCCCTGACCGCGGAATCTGGTTTTAACCTTACTGATCTCATTGAGTCCTTCAGAGGTCATGATATATTCCCGGTTAGTGTTATAATAATAGGCATTATCCCATCTTTCATCCCAGCCTATATTCCAGCCTCTTCTTCTGTTGAAGTTGAAATCAATCCAGTTGTATTGATTAACAGTCCTGTCGATTTCAACTCTTTTTCCTAAAGGAATTTCTGTTACCACCATAACCTGCTGGTTACGGAATTTATCATGTTGAGTGATCGTAAAACCTTTGGGTAAATACAGGACGCTGTCTACCTGTGAAATCTTGAAATTTATATTGCCGGCGAGGTTTTCTGCAATTACAGGATTATTTCCGTTACTGAATTTAACCGCATATACATGATAAAAGGAATCAGTGCTTTTTATCAGTTTAACCCGAACGGTATTCATCATTATACTATCCTCATTTTTACTGAAGAAAGGAAAATCATTATCAAAACCAAACCAGTCACTACCATAATACTTAATGGTGCCTTCCGTAACTTTTATAAGTAATTTATTACCGGGTGGCTGAACAAAAGAAACTTCTTCTTTTACACTGGCTTTCGACCTGAAGTTTCTTGCAACTAAAGCTGCCAGTACAATTGCGCTTACCAGGCCTATGATCCACAGGCTGCCGAAAGTATAACCCAGGTAATGATTCTTTGACTTGACTCCAATAATTCTGCGGATCAACCAGGTAAGTAATGCTATAATAGGGATTCCAAGAAACAATACCAGTGCAGACCATGCCAGGAAATTTTGCCAGAACCCTCCCAATATGAAATCAGTAATGGAAAACGCTCCGATTCCACTCCATAACAGCGCTACAAGTGTAGTTATTAATGTGATTACAATGATCCCGGCAATAAATAAAAAGAACACTTTAAACAATACACCGATAACATGGCCTAATCCGGTTCGCGATTTCCTTACAAAAGGCGCTGATTCTGAAGCAAAATTTTGTCCGGCCTGCCTCATTTCATTGCCAAATTGCTGGGCCCTGTCTTTAATTTCAACGCCCACCTTTTCTGCTCTGACCTTAAAGCTTTCGAGGTCTTCTTTTACCGTTTTCGATATGGATTCCAGGTCAACCTTTTCGCCGCGCATTTCAAGCTTTTCTGCTGCTGTTGTAGCTTCCGGAAGAATGATCCACAGCACTATATATGAAATGAATAATGTTCCACCGAAGCCATTTAAAAAGAAATGAGGTACAGGATCGAAACGCATCCAGCCGGCGCGAAAAATATTTGTTATCACGCCCAGAATAAAAGGTGCAAGGAAAATGATCCTGGGTATCCAGACATCTATATTTAAATAAGCTGCTATACCGCCTGAAACCCCGCCCAGCATTCTGTTATCCGGATTACGGTATAACCGCTTGCGTATATTTGATACCAGAGTTCTTGGTGGCAATACAATCCATAATATTATATACACCAGGAAGCCCGATCCGCCCAGAAACATAAACAATACAAAAATAATCCGCATTACAGAAGGATCAATGCCAAAGTAACTGGCCAAACCTGCGGCAACGCCGCCTAATAACTTGTCATTTTCTGAACGGAACAATCGTTTGCCGCTTAAAGTAGTCTGGTAAGGCTGCTGGGCATTTTGCTGTGTACCGGTACCTGAGGCTGTATGATCTTTTGCCGAACCGGCACCGTTACCTGGAATGTCCTGTGCGCCTTCTGCTTCTTCAAGATCTTCGGGGCGGCCAATACTTGCAATTACCGAGTTTACATTCTCATCGGTAATGCAGGGTGTATTTTTTTTCAACCGGTCAGAAAAAAGTTCGGCTATACGGCTTTCAATATCATTAATAATCTCTTCGCACCCTTCTTCTTTAGCAAAATACTTTCGAAGGCTTTCAATATACTGTTTCAGGATATCGTAGGCCGTTTCCTCAATCGGGATGATCCTGCCCTGAAAGTTTATGTTAATAATTTTTTTCATTTTGTACTTATTTGTAAGTTGAAGTTTGGTGATTTAGTTAACGGGAGGGAGGATTACGTCTTTTTTATTAGCAAGTGCATTTACTGCATTTGCCAGTTCATTCCAGGTAGCTTCTAATTCTTTATAAAATTCTTCTCCCTTTTCAGTTAGTAAAAAATAT
>CAXSIE010000550.1:2666-3463 GCA_964237295.1 uncultured Flavihumibacter sp.
ATATTTCCGGGGGGGACCTGAATTGCTTTCTACCCAGCGATAATTAAGCATTGCGGCATTTTTCAATCGTGTAAGCAGGGGATACAGCGTGCCTTCAAGTATATTAAGATTGGCAGCCTTCATTTCTTCAACAATATCACTTGGATAAGCTTCCCCGCGACGTATTATAGAAAGAATGCAAAACTCGAGTATTCCCTTTCTCATCTGGCTCTGCGTGTTTTCAATATTCATACATTTTTTTGATTTTTCCAGCCTGGCACTTATTCTTCATTTGCCTGAATAAGAAATAATGAACCTGGCTGGTATTTATTTATTAACTTGACAAAACAAACCTACAACTAATTTTAGTACTATGCAACACAAAGTACCATATTTATTAAGGTAACTATCATAGAACGATAACAGGTTTTGTAGCAGAACCAATACAGTATTACATTACAGCGGAATTATGCGGTTTAAAAAAACTTTACAGTGTTATACAACCGGAAATAAACAATGATGAATGGAGGTTGAAAAGTAGATTTTCAAAAAAAAATCAACGAAAGGTGTTTTCACCTGTAAGATTGCAGCAATGTAATTTATATTACAGCTTATTTAAATTCACCTGATTTGCGTATAAGGCATAATAATTTGAAACAGGTGTAGAGTAATGAATTATGGAAATAGCCAGTCAGCATCAAACTGCCGCTGAAGAGCCGGTAGCAATAAATCCGGAATTTGAACTGGCGGTAGACTTTGTAACCCTTACAAAGAAATCTTTATTTCTAACAGGTAAAGCCGGAACCGGTAAAACAACT
>CAXSIE010000551.1:0-2312 GCA_964237295.1 uncultured Flavihumibacter sp.
AGTAATGCCACCCTGAAAAAACTGGCTTGCATTTTCACAACTGGATATAGCCGATTGAAGCAATCCAGCAGTCACACTTTCAGCAACAGCAATTGTTTGCTTTTTACGCAGCAGGTTATCTCTTATTATTTTTACTAAATCGCTGGTTTTCATTTAGAACATTTTAGGCATAAAGATCCAATCATAATTAATTATGACATAAATAAAATGCATAAACTAAAAACGCTATTTCTTTTTCTTTTTTAGATCTTCTTCCACTTTCTTTCTTTCATTTCCAACTTTCTTTACCGACTTTTTAACGGCATCAGCAGATGTATGTAATTTATCTTTTTCGTAAGCCACTTCATAATCCTGACCACCGGCTACTTTGCGCCTATCCTGGGCAGTTCCGCTTTTTGAATTTTTACTGGGCATATAAGATGATTTTGTTTAATATATAAAAAAATTGTGCCAGTATGAGATCAACATAAATAATTATAATAGAGTAATAATTGATGTTACATTATCGCTTAGCGTCGGCATGAGAGGCTTCCTTTATGTAATGTTGTAAATCAGAGAAGTTTCATTCTAGCTGAATATGAATCAGTTTCAGTAGTTTTTATTATTTTAGTTGTATGAAAAATGTAAGCATTCATTTAGTTGGCGGCGAATTAGATGGCCAAACATATACAGCACGGGAAGATGAAAAAATTTTACGCATTCATCATGGTGAGAAGAAAGATATAGTTACCGACGTAAGAGTTAATAAGCAACGGGAATCTTTACCACAGGGACATTTTTATGTTTACCAACAGGAAAGGGAAGGATCTGATAGATTTGTTTATGTAAAAACGGAAGGTTAAGGATTCATAAAATACAAAGGAGCACTAAAAGATTTTTAGTGCTCCTTTGTATTTGAGATTTAACAGTTAACTCCAGGGATCCAATACCACTTTAACACAATCATCTTCCCGCTTCTTGAAAATATCGTAAGCATGAGCGATCTCTGATAACGGTAACCGATGGGTAATAATATCATCCAGCTTAACTTTTCCGTCAACCACATATTGCAGCAATTTGTCAATATGTTTTTGAGCAGGAGCCTGACCACCCTTGATTGTAATTCCTTTATCGAAAAACTGACCGATCGGGAAATTGTCATATGTTGTTGGATAAACACCCAGCACAGACACAATGCCACCCCTGCGAACAGCACTCATACAGGCTTCCAAAACTTTTGGAGATCCCTTTTCTATATTAATAACAGCTTTAGCCCTGTCTATAATATTGCGATCCGGTTCAAAGCCTACTGCTTCCACACATACATCCGCTCCCCGGCCTTCAGTCATTGCCCTGATTTGTTCTACTACCTGTTTGGCGCCATCTTCCCATAGAATAGTTTCACAATTGGACGTCGCTTTAGCTTTATCAAGACGATATTGCAACGTATCTACAATTACTACCCTTGCCGCACCACGCAACCAGGCACTTTTCGCAGCCATGATACCAACCGGTCCTGCTCCGAAGATTGCTACGGATTCGCCACCTTTAACTTCTCCCCAGTCAATTCCTGTATAACCTGTCGGAAAAATATCTGTGAGAAATAATACCTGTTCGTCACTTAAATTGTCCGGAACAATCCGAGGACCAAAATCCGCATAAGGCACACGTACATATTGTGCCTGTCCGCCATCATATCCTCCATATAAATCCGTATAGCCAAATAATGCGCCCCCTTTTTGCGTAAGCAATCCACCTTCGGGACCATATTTTTCCGGATTGCTGTTTTCACAATGGCCCGGAAGCTCATGGTTACAAAAAAAGCAGGTACCGCATGCTATGGGAAAAGGCACTACCACCCTGTCTCCCCGTTTTAAATTTTTTATATCAGTGCCCACCTCTTCTACTATACCCATAAATTCATGACCCAGAACCATAGGGCGGGGCTGAGGAATGCCACCTGAATATATATGCAGATCGGAACCACATATTGCAGTAGCGGTAACTTTAAGGATAATATCCCGTGGCTCTTTAATCTTGGGATCATCTACTGTATCATACTTTACACTTTTCGGTCCGTGAATGACTGCAGCTTTCATTGTATTAGTTTAATAATGATTTAATTTATTGCAGGAAATGGATTGCCTGTTACCTATTTTGCCGGTTCCTGTTTTTTCTTGGTTTGATCTGCCACCATACTATCAGGGGTTACATTGGCCATAGCCACCTGTATTTTGTTCATGGCCCCTGATACCACCATATCATCATCATTCATTAAAGCATCATAACCATCTTTTGCAACATCCGCCGGGTTTGCCCTGTTATCCATAAAT
>CAXSIE010000551.1:2322-3451 GCA_964237295.1 uncultured Flavihumibacter sp.
TCCAGCATATCAGCCTTGTTGAAGAAGTCCGTATCCGTAACACCCGGAAGCAATGCCGTTACAACGATTCCCTTATCCTTAACCTCACTGCGAATGGCTTCTGTAAAGGATTGTACGAAGGCTTTAGTGCCATGATATACTGATTGATAAGGACCGGGAATTTTGGAAGCAACAGATGACAGGTTTAAAATTTTACCGCTGCCACGGGATATGAAATCCTTTAAAAATTGCTTTGTAAGCACTACAAGTGAAATGATATTTAAATGAATGATATCAATCTCGCGTTCAATTTCTGTGTCAGAGAATTCACCGTAAACTCCCTGACCTGCATCATTCACCAGAACATCAATCTTAATACCCTTTTGTTTAACTTCCTGATACAATTCAAACGGACTTTCCGGTTTAAAAAGATCTTTTGAAATGGTAACCACATCAATGTTGTGGTTCTTTAACTCTTTAGCTGTTGTATCAAGATTAGACTGGTCACGGGAAACTATAACCAGGTTGTAGCCGTCTTTAGCAAATAGCCTGGCAAGCTCCAAACCAATTCCTGATGTTGCTCCGGTAATCAATGCATACTTATTACGCTGTTCCATAACTAATTATAATTTAGATTAATTAATTGTATAACATATTATATAAAAAAAGTATGCCAGGGGAACTGGAACACAAAAGATTTGATACCAATGGAACCGGGTAAAATATTTCACATGTATCCAGATGGAGTATTATTTACTAACTCTTTTTACCGGTTGGTTTAGAACTTGGTTTACGCTTTGGAGCAGGCTTCGCTGGTAAAGTTTTACCCTTTGAGCTATCTGGAACATTACCAATTTTCTTATTCATAGGATCGTTAGGATTCTCTAATTTTTTATTCATCTTATCACTCTTGTTATCCATTTTTCTATTCATACTATCCTGTGAATACACACCTATACAAAGTGTAGAAAAGATAATTGAGATTAGCAGCTTTTTCATAATAAACATTTAAAGCTGGTATTTTCAAAAAATATGCCCTGGTCCTTACAACTGTATCTTGTTTCTTAATTGATACTATTCAATAGTGCAACTTCAGCAGTTCTGTTAACCTGTAAAAGTGAGCATTAAATTTACGGCTACAAGTTTGCTA
>CAXSIE010000552.1:0-2022 GCA_964237295.1 uncultured Flavihumibacter sp.
ATCTAATGTTGAGGTTTGAATTTTTAAATTCACGAAGGACTCTGTGGTTAAAAAAGCACGGACTGATTATAAAGTTCCATTAGCAATTCTTCTGATTCCTTCTTTAAGTCTAAGTACATTAAAATTAATAAGCAGTCCTATTTTATAATTTCCCAATTTTAAATATGTAAGCACTTGCGCCATATGAATATCATTCAATGCATCTATACTTTTAATTTCAATCACAATTCGATTATCAATCAACAGGTCTATTCTATAACCGCAGTCTAACGCAACATCTTCATAAATTAAAGGTATTGGCTTCTCTTTTTCTATAAAGAAGCCCGATTGTACAATCTTATAATATAAGCATTCTTTGTAGGTGCTTTCCAGAAGGCCTGGCCCTAATTTAGAATGTACATCCATGGCAAGCTTAATTATTTTATATGTCAATTCATTTGTTGTCATAATCTGCTAGATTATGAACATTTGTTGATTGTTTGTAGCGTGAAACAACCCGAATTTAAACCCTCGGCTTCCAGGGAATTTCCGGTATATTCATTAAATGCCCGGTATATCTTGCCAATACAAAAAGATAATCGCTCAGGCGATTGAGGTATTTAATAACAAGGGGTTCCACAAACAATTCGTGCTCCTGCATATTAACACATAAACGTTCGGCGCGCCTGCAAACGCAGCGGGCAACATGCGCTGTTGAAACGGCCACATGCCCGCCCGGAAGTATAAAAAATTTCATAACCGGCAAAACCTCCTGCATGGCATCAATTTCTCTTTCCAGTAAAATAATGTCAGTATCCTTTAAATCCGGAATTTTCATCAACGGCTCTTTTTCAGGATCACACGCGAGAGAGGATCCGATGGTGAACAGCCTGTCTTGTATTTCGCGAAGCATGATCCTGCCGTGATCATCATTAAGATGATCGCCCAGCAAACCAATAGTGGAATTCAGTTCGTCAACGGTTCCATAAGTCTCAATGCGAAGATGGCTTTTAGGAACCTTGGTTCCTCCAATGAGGCTTGTTTTACCAAGGTCGCCGGTTTTTGTGTAAATTTTTCCTGACATCTGCCTAACTAAGCGTAGTTTCTAAAATTTTCTTTTTATCACTTTCCACTACTCCGTCTCTCAGTCGAACGATCCGGTGGGCATAGTTGGCAATATCTTCTTCATGGGTCACGAGTACAACGGTATTGCCTGCCGCCTGGATAGCACTGAAAATATCCATAATTTCAACAGAGGTTTTAGTATCAAGGTTACCGGTGGGTTCATCCGCCAAAATAATGGAGGGCGTATTAATCAGTGCCCTGGCTATTGCTACTCTCTGGCACTGCCCGCCGCTTAGTTCATTAGGTTTGTGGTGACTTCTATCTGCAAGTCCCACTTTTTCGAGCACATCCATTGCCATCTGAACACGAAGTTTTTTCTGAATACCGGCATAGATCAGTGGTAAGGCCACATTTTCTGCCGCAGATAAACGGGGAAGCAGGTTAAATTGCTGAAAAACAAAACCTATTTCTTTATTCCTTACTTCTGCAAGGTCGTTATCAACCATTTTGCTTACATCATGGTTGTTTAAAATATAAGTTCCGCCGGTAGGAGAATCCAGGCAACCAACAATATTCATCAGGGTGCTTTTGCCTGATCCGGAAGGTCCCATCAGTGCAACATATTCATTTTTGAAGATATCCAATGAGATGCCTTTCAGCACAGGAATTTCCTGCTTTCCCATAAAATAGCTTTTGATAAGATTTTCAAGATGGATAATTGATGCGCTCATATTTATTCTTTTACAGGGGTAATTGCTGAAGGATTTTTGATTACTTTGGGAACTTTGAAATAATTGTTATCCGCTATCGGAGCGTTTTTAAGGGCGTCTTCTTTTTGCATGGAGCCATGTACGGTATCTTCCCTGTAAATGTTAACAGCATCCGTCATATGCAGTAAAGGCTCAACGTTGCTGGTATCTACTTCATTCAGCTTTTCAACAAAGCTGATCATCCGTTGCAGGTCTTTTTTAATTTCTT
>CAXSIE010000552.1:2032-3434 GCA_964237295.1 uncultured Flavihumibacter sp.
CACCATTTCATCGGTTATCTCCATGGGGCTTCTTTTAAGTATAACAAAAATAATGGATTATGTTAAGAACACGAGTACTCTGTTTTTGAACCACGGAGGGAGGAAGAGGTAAAGAAGAGGTAACACAGAGTAGTTCTCTGTGTTTCAAAAAAGAAAGCAGCTAATTGTTATCTTCGCCCTCCTTATGGATAGTAAGAAACAAATAGTAATGAGCGGTATAAGGCCGACCGGATATTTGCACCTCGGTAACTACTTCGGCGCGCTGAAGAATTATATCCTTATGCAGGAGGAATATGACTGCTATTTTATGATTGCCGACCTGCATTCGCTTACCACGCATCCGGATACTTCGGCACTGAAAAATAACGTGTCCCGCGTATTGGCCGAATACATCGGATGTGGCCTGGATCCCGATAAAGTAGCATTGTATTGCCAGAGCCATATTCATGAAACTGCTGAACTATATCTGTACCTTACCATGATGGCCTATAAGGGTGAATTGGAGAAGACCGCTTCCTTCAAAGACAAAGTTCGTAAGCAGCCGCAGAACATAAACGCAGGATTGCTTACCTATCCTGTGCTGCAGACAGCCGATATCATTTTGCACAGGGCCTCCCTGGTACCCGTTGGGAAAGACCAGGAGCAGCATCTCGAAATGGCCCGAACATTCGCCCATCGCTTTAATCACCGCTATGGGGAGGTATTCCCGGAGCCCGCCGCATTCAATTACGGAGCGGAGCTGGTAAAAATTCCCAGCCTTGATGGCGCCGGAAAAATGAGCAAAAGCGAAAATCAATACGCAACCTTATACCTTTCAGATGAAGATGAGCTGATACGAAAAAAAGTGATGAAAGCTAAAACTGATGCCGGTCCTGCAGCACCTAACGCCGTAAAACCGGATTACATAGAAAATATTTTTTTGCTGATGCGGCTGGTAAGTTCTTCAGAGGTAATAAATAAATTCGAAGAAGATTTTAATAACTGTGTGATCCGTTATGGAGACATGAAGAAGCAACTGGCAGAAGACATGATAAAATTTATTTCACCCATACGTGAGAAAGTAAACGGCATACTGGCCAACGAAAAATACCTGCACGATGTTATGCAACTGGGAGCAGAGAAAGCAAGGAAAAGCGCTGATGCTACCATGAAACTGGTAAGAGAGGCGATTGGACTTAATTACTATTAGTGTCGTGTCAGGTACAAAGTATCGTAATAGTTGAAGACTGACAGCAAAGCGTATAAGTGCTTCCCTTATTTAACTAAATATCTTTTCTCATTTCCCGTTTACTATTTTATATTTAAGAATGGCTAAGAATAAAAAACCGAAACATATTGCCGTAGCTGGAAATATCGGCGCAGGTAAAACTACCTTAACTGAAATGCTTAGCAAACATTATAA
>CAXSIE010000553.1:0-1829 GCA_964237295.1 uncultured Flavihumibacter sp.
TGTTGAGTTAACAAGCGAGCAGCATGAAGCAACAAAAAAGGTTTACAGGGATTGGTTAACTGAAAAAACAGGAAGGCCTGTTGGCGGAAAAGTAGATTGGACAAAAGTATCTCCAAGAGAAGCTCATCAACTTTCGGAAAAAATGTTCGATGCAGCTAAAGTTCCGCAACATGCACGAGATGCATACTACCAGAGATTTAATGAATACATTTATACGGAGTGTGGTTAAATTATTGTTTATGGGAAATATAGAAAGTGTTCTCGAAATCATTTCAAATACGAAAGACTGCAAAGTATTAAAAAGAGAAAAAGCAATAGCAGTTGAATTGGAATATGCATTGCCCGAAGATCTAAAGTATTACCTCGAAAATTATAGTTCGATTATAATTTTTGAAACAGCTGAGTACCCTTTTAAAATTGTAAACTTAGATGAATTTAAAAGAGCTAACCCGATTATCGTAGGTCAAGATGTAGAAGACGACATTAGTCATAACTGGTTTATAGTAGCCACTGATGACGGCTCTCAGTATATTACCATAGACTTAGCTCCAGAGCGATTAGGAAAGTGCTATGACAGTTTTTGGGATATTCACGGATTAGCGGGTGATGAACCTGTTGTTGCAAATTCATTCACGGAGTTATTACAACGTCTGTATGAAAATAAAGGAGAATACATTTACTGGCTAAAAGATGATTTTCAAAGTTTAGGGGATGCCTATGATTAAAAATCAAAGTGCCCGTTATAAAGTTGTTGCTTTATTATAAATTAAACATGCCCGTAATCGAGTTAGAAGAGTTGATACCAACTTTACAATCCCTATTTTTTAAATGTTTATTTCAGATATTATTATTTCTAAGCTGGACTGTAGCAAAAAATAGAAAACCATATGCGAAGAAGGATGCTTGTAACTTTATAGTACTTGACGAAAAAGAACATGCAAACAATTTCATCAGAAACTTTTCTATTTTTGGCTAAAGTCCAGCTAAGGGGTGGGTATACTTGGTATTACTACATGTAAGGTAACGCTCTAAAACAATCAACCGATGAAACAAACTTTATTGTTTTTCTTTTCCCTCTTGTTTGTGCCAGGCTTGTTTGCGCAAAGCTATCAATGGACTTGGATAAGTGGTGATAGCAGTTCAAGTCAAGCAAGCATTTATGGCATAAAAGGCGTAGCTGCTTCAACCAATAAACCCGGAGCAAGGTTTAAAAGCGTCAGATGGACCGATACTTCCGGCAACTTATGGATGTTCGGTGGAGAAACTAGTTTCCCATATAGAAATTTAAATGACCTGTGGAAGTATGTTCCTTCATCCGGCCAGTGGACGTGGGTAAGTGGTGACAGCACTTTTGCTCAACTCGGCGTATATGGTACAAAAGGAAGAGCTGCTTCCGGTAATAAGCCCGGAGCAAGAAGTGCCGCTGTTACATGGACAGATGCTTCCGGCGACCTTTGGCTGTTCGGTGGAGCAAAAACAGTTTCTACTTACTTAGTATACTTTAATGACATGTGGAGATACACTCCATCAACTAGTGAATGGACATGGATGGGTGGTGATAGCATTCTTGACCAAGCGGGTGTTTATGGCACAAAAGGCGTAGCTGCCTCTACCATTAAGCCTGGAGCAAGATATGGCGCTGTGAGTTGGACGGATGCTTCCAACAACTTATGGCTGTTTGGTGGAAATGGATATAAGAGTAATAATCGAATATTCAACGACTTGTGGAAATACGTTCCTTCATCCGGCCAGTGGATATGGATAAGTGGTGACAGCTCTTCTTATAGTCAGCCCGGCGTTTATGGTATTAAGGGCGTTTATGGCATACA
>CAXSIE010000553.1:1839-3427 GCA_964237295.1 uncultured Flavihumibacter sp.
CCAACAAGCCTGGATCAAGGCAAGATGCGGTTAGCTGGACGGATGCCTCAGGCAATTTTTGGATTTTTGGTGGAGAAGGTGCTTTACAATACAGCTTAGTTCTATTCAATGATTTATGGATGTATACTCCTTCATCTGACTTGTGGACATGGATGAGTGGAGACAGCTCTGTTGATCAATCAGGTATTTACGGCACAAAAGGCACCGCAGCCCCAACTAATAAACCCGGAGCAAGAACCAGCACTGTTAATTGGACTGACTCTTCAGGCAACCTGTTACTGTTCGGTGGAAGAAGTTCTTATCTTAATCATACAGCGCTTCTTAATGACCTTTGGAAATATGCTCCTACAACCGGACAATGGACCTGGTTAAGTGGTGACAATGATTACAATCAACCCGGTGTTTATGGCACAAATGGAATAGTGGCTTCCGGTAACAAGCCTGGAGCAAGACGTTGGGCAATTAGCTGGATGGATCCTCTACACAATCTGTGGCTGTTTGGCGGAGTTAGTCGTGATAAATATTTTAATGACTTATGGAAGTATTCAAAAAGCAACATCCCTTTACCCGTTCAACTCAGCGGCTTTACTGCTCACGAACAACCGTATGCAGTATTGCTTAACTGGATAACGGCCCAGGAACAAAACAGCCGCTATTTTGTAGTTGAACGGTCATCTGATGGATTTGCTTATGACAGCATTGAACAAGTTACCGCGATAGGCACCTCATCATCCGCTACCAGCTACACTTTTACCGACAAAACTCCTTTGCCAGGTACTACCTTTTACCGGCTTAAGCAACTGGATAAGGATGGCAGGTCTATGTATTCTGCCGTAGTAAAAGTTGTTATGGATGATAATATACGTTTCACCATTATACAGAACCCTGTTCAGAACTCGTTACAACTGAAAGTGCAATTGCCTGCTGCCAGCAGCTGAAATTGCAGGTAAGCGATATTAACGGCCGGGTGCTGCTAAGCAGAGCGCAAAAGGGCAGTAAAGGCATTTCAATGTATTCCCTTTCAGTTAACCATCTGGCAAAGGGTACGTATATAATAAGCATGAAAACAGGAAACGTAAGCAGTACGAAAACTTTTGTAGTACAGTGAGCGTCAAACTGTTCTACAAAGTTATCCTTCATTTGCCTTGCTAATAGAATAAAGCATTTATCAGTTCCAAACATCGCATCAAGCAACTCCTCCTGCGCGTTCTTCAACCTCATTTCCTCTTTGATGTTGGCAGTGTAAATCAGCGTAGTGGCCGGGCTGGAATGTCTGAGCACTCCTTGCGCGTCCTGATATCATGAGATGATCTTTGTAAGCAAGTATATCAACCATGGTAATAGTAGCCATGTCTTAACCCTTTGCATTGATCCATTTAAAGTATTGCTTTATGGTTCGTTTGTACAGGCCCTTGCTGCTTTCTTTTACATCCTGATCAGCAATAAAAGATTCCAGGAGTTCGTCAATGCGGGTTTGATTGGTGGTTGTTATTTCCTGAGCGATCGGTATTATATCTGGTTGCATGTTAGCTTAAGTATTATTAACTTTAAGAAGTGGGTAGAGAATGACAAGCAGAGAACTGTATAA
>CAXSIE010000554.1:0-2108 GCA_964237295.1 uncultured Flavihumibacter sp.
AACAAGCGCAATACCAGGATGGCGATAGAATATGTTTTACCTGTACCTGCACTGGCTTCTATAAGATTACTTCCTTCAAGGTTTACGGTAGCGGCATTAAAAGAATTGTATGTTATAAAATCGCTCATCTAAGATTTATTTTGAATAATAATCCGGAAAAAGGCTCGCAAGTGGTGTTATAAGTTTACGACAAATATTTTTAAATGATTCCTGTATCCCTTCCTTTAAAAAGTACCCTTTGCCGTATTCATTCATGATGTAAGGGTCTGTACATGGCAACTGGGCATTATCCAGCTTTTTCTTAACCAGTTGAGAAAATGTTTGCTGATCAAGTTTTTCTACGTCATCAGGCTTTAATTCAAAATCCGGGTAGAATGGAGTGATGCTTTCAAAGCCATTGATGTAAATACTCACAAGTTCAGCCAATCGCTTCAGCGCTTCCTTCTTCGTTATTTTTTCAGCTTTGTACATCGCTTTTCTGGTAGCGGAAATAAAATAGAGTCCGGATAATACACCTGCTGCCACTCCGGCCAGGTAACGGATATAAGCTTCAATCAAATACTTGCTTTCTTTTTTTGACCATGATACCTGCACCAGCCTGCCATCATAAACGCTTTGCAGTGCTCCTGTTATTAAATGATTATTCAGGTTAAGCGCTATTTGAACAGTTTGCGGTACTGCACTATTGGTGACCTCCAGAAAAAGCTCCCTTACAGGAGTAACAACCTGTTCTGTTTGCAACATAGCAATTTCAGCCATATTGCTAAGGGGCAGTTTACCTGTTCTTACAAGCTATCTTTTCCGCTTCCTTTAATGGCAATAACTGGTTTTTGATATCCCATTCCTGCAATTTGTTGACGCTGAACATTTCTGTGTTCCGGAGCAGCACTTCCTCTTCATTGTAATAAATGCCCAGCACCTTGTTATAATACGCCTTAAATGGATTCCGGAAAAATCGAACAAGGTCATCTATTGTTATTTCTTTAAAATCAAAAAGATCCGGAACTTTTTCCTGATTTATAACCTGCCTGGCTGAGATGGAAGCGGTATTCAAATAGGTGTACAGGTTTTTGTCAACTCCTGAATACTTGCCGCTAAAACTTTGCAGCGGATGAAGCGTTACCAGTTTTTGCCGCACTTCAATCATATTATCAAGCCCGCCTTCAATATAATCAATCAATTCATCCACTACAACAGATGGTGGCAGGTTTGTATTATCCCTGGCATTTCGTCCAACGTAGCTGATATATAAATACTGTTGTGCCGAAAGAATCGTTTCCAGGAAAAGGTGTTTATCATTTTCTCTTACATTACGATCTCCCCGCTGCCTTATTTTTTCCATCAGGTTAAAGCTGGCAGACTGTTCTTTTCGTGGAAACTTATCATATCCTAATCCGAGAAGGGCCACCACTTTAAACGGTATGCTACGCATCGGGATAAGCGAACAGAAAGTGATGCCTCCGTTAGCGAACAAGCCTGAACGCAAGGTGCCGGTAAGTGTTTTTAGAAAGCTATGGCTGAAAACGTCGAAAGGAACTTTATCTGCCATGTATTGGTTCACCATGTTATAATCCGCCAATTGCTGCATGAGGCTGTTATAATTTTCATCCGGATCATCATTCTGTTCATACACCAGGTTATGCAATACCTGATCTATATAATTCACCCATTCCGCAAGACTGCGATCACCTTTCCTTCGTTCTATTGAATCAATAAGCATTTCTATAAAGTGAGAGAAGCGGATCAATTCCTGAGCACTGCTTCCCTCCAGTATATCCAAAGGAAAAAAACTATCGGCGCCTTCATCATGCTCCTCTTCACCGCTCATACCGATACCGTACATAATGCGCCTGATACCATATCTCCAGCTTACAAAATGAGTTTCATCTTCCTTGTTACCTTCTATCCCAAAGCGGATGTTAGCCGTATGTACAATACTCCTGATACGTGATACATCAGTGATACCGAAGCGTTTCCGGATAAATGATGAATCAAGCAATTGCATAACGGTTTCCGCTTTAAAATTTCCTTCATTCATTAACAGTATCGCATGAAGCGCCTGAAAAACATTGTCACCATCGGCATAGCTTTCATCGGCGATCGTATAC
>CAXSIE010000554.1:2118-3405 GCA_964237295.1 uncultured Flavihumibacter sp.
ATTGATGAGGCGCATTGTTGAATACCGCTTTGATATAAGGAGCATATGCGTCAATATCACTCACCATCACTACGATATCACGTGAAGAAAGCTGCACTTCTTTTTTATCTACCAGGAACACAAGATAATTGTACAATACTTCCACTTCACGTGCAATGGTGAAACAGGAACTTATGGTGATGGAACCATCATTGATGTCAGAACCGGTAATCAGGTTGCGGTCATCAGTAGCCGCAGAAAATATATCGTGCTGGATCTTGTGCAGCAGGCTATCTGTTTGGGGAGTTACTACCCCGGCATCTTCATATGCGTTTAAAAACTGGTCATACTGGAACAACATGCCAAAAGTATCCTGTATCACGCGTCCCCAGCCGGTAAGGAGCGTATTGCCCGATATTCCTTCTGCAAAACGTGAAGGACCTTTTTGTCTCCAGCGTGCAAGTTGTTTTTCACTCCTGTCTTCAAACCAATACATATAAGGCGCAGGGTTGATAATATGAAAATAAATATCAACAACAGAAGAAAGGTTAAACAGTATTTGTAAGTGATATCCGGTGGTAATTGAAATTCCGAATAGATGAATAGCGGGCATTCTTGCTATAAGGAGTTCCTGTTTCTCCGGATGCTGAATTGCTTCGAGTATGTAAGCGCCTATCGTAGTTTTATCAGGCAGCGTGTTTTCGGAAACCTGTCTTGCTTTAATCCATAAATATTGCTGCCATTCATTGTTTTCAAGGTTACCGGGCATTGCTATATTCCACTGTCTGATCATGTCAGGCCTGTAGATCTGGTATTGATCAAAAAGGTCTGCAACTTTTTCTGCCAGCGACATTCTCTTTATTTCACTGTCCGGGCCGCTTTCCGAAAAATAAGAAGCGGTTGACGGGTACCTTGCCTTAAATTCTTTTTCACCAAGCAGCTTGAATAACAACCAGTTTAAATTCTGAGCGGAAAGCACTTCTGTAAACGGTCCGCCTAGTAAATAATAAAGTTTGTGAATAAGATCATTGGGTTTAAGAAAACGAACATTAGCGGCAATGCCCAGATGGTCGGCAATCTGCAGTTTCACCCAGTTGTTCATGCCTTCAGTTTGTGTAACTATAAGGTGAGGCTCAAAAACAGTGTTAGGCGCAGCATACAGCTCCTGTGACAAACCGGTTGCAAGGTTTGTAAGAGAATTAGAAACTTTTAAATACAATGCCATGTTGGGTAATGATTATTGAATTACATTATTAACCCCTTCGGGCAATGTCATTAAGTTAAGGATTAATATGATGGTTTATAGTT
>CAXSIE010000555.1:0-2305 GCA_964237295.1 uncultured Flavihumibacter sp.
GATGCCGCTTACTCCTCTGCGCCAGGTAGTATAAAAAGTTGGCCATTTGGAACCAAGGATAATTTTTTCCTTAGGCTCGCGGATATAACGCTGGCGAGGAGTATATTCAAGTCTTAATTTTCCATATACAGCGTTATAAGATTCAAAAGCGATCGCCTGATTATTGGTAAGTACATTACCCAACAAACTATCTATTGTTGTACCCGTTTTATAATCGTTGAGCGATCGCCTGAAAGCTATATCCAGGTCGGTGTATAAAAAGAGGCCGTTAGCAAGTTCAAGTCCGTGGTAAAGTCCGAATGCATTGTTCAGGTATTGGTTGCTGCGCTTGAGCATATTGATCCAGGCATCACCCTGAAAGATAAAATCGAAATCACGCCGGAGGGATACGCCATAAAATCCCCTGTTAAATGGATTATACATCCTGTTAACGCTCACGGAACCGTTTACATCATGATTACGAAAACCATAACTAACATCAGCAAACACCCTCATATTTTTTCTTGAAGGTGAAGTTTTAAAATAGCCAACACCCGGACTGATACGGCTGCCACCAAAGGCGAACGGTTGATAAAGACCTGGCAAGGGCGGCAATTGCCAGGTCCGTTCCAGCTCGCGGTTATAAAGCGTCTGGCCGGTAAGCAGCAATTTTTTCCAGGTAAACTTATTGGTCAGCCTGTCTATGGAATCAAGGTATTGTTTGGTATTGGTAACGCGGTAAATGCTGTCTTTATAATGTATAAATTTTATTTCTTTTTCTGTAAGCGGCTCTGTACGGGCTGATAGCCAGAAACTGCTGTCTCGTTTATAAGCTTCTGATGTTGTTGCGCTCACTTCAACGCCAAAATAATTTTTCGGGAACTGCTTATTCAATTCATAATCCGAAAAAGTAACCGTTGTAATGCCGGATAATTTACCGCGGCCCGATTTGGAGTTGTATGTAAATTGTTGTTTGGATATCAGCGCCTGATGCTGGTGAGCGGTATCATACCATTGCTCTACTTCAAAGAAATCGTACTGCGGCAGGTGGTATTGCGGAAACCGGAAAAGCGTATGTTGGATGGTCCAGTTACTATCGCAAATAACGATCTCTCCTTCAACGGTTGCATTGCTCATTTGCCGTGGCTTCACTGCAATCGTGTACCATTTATAAGCGCCTCTTTTTTCTGTTCGGAGGGTTTTGAATCGATACCCAAGCAGGCCGCTGTAACTTACGGGCGATAGAAATTGTGTGGTGGAAAGTCCGGGAACTTTTATCAGGTTATCATAAAAATCGAAGAAGCCTTCTGTTGCAGAAAGATAAAACAGGTCTATAATGCTGCCGGCTTTTTTTACACCCAGGCGCTGTTCTTTTAATTTGTTTGAAGAAGCGTAATCGAGTTGTAAAGAAATTTCAGCCATAGCCATGTTTGCGATATCACGGTTAGCCGTAGCGGTATCTTTTTTTGATTTGGTCTTTTTGTTTCCTGAGGTAGAATCCTGCTGCACGGCTTTGATGTACACTTTACCAGACCATGCGCCCACAGCACTCTGCAGGCTGTCTTTATTACGGATTACATTCCTGATTATCTCAGCAGCGTTATCCTTATAACGGGCTTTTACGGTTACGTTTTCCAGGGAAGACTGAGCCGCTTCCAGTATAATATTCTGAATATAATTCCTGGTAATTACCAGTGTTACTACCTGGGATTTGTAACCAACTATACTATATATGATGTCGTACTTACCTTCTTCAAGGTTAAGCGAGTAAGTGCCATTGTCTTTGCTAAGGGTACCGGTATGCCAGTCTTTAACCTGCACGGATACCAGCGAAACCGGTTCACGTGCAGCATTTGTAATAGTTCCGGTGAGTTTGAAGGTTTGAGAATGCGCCAGGTTTGCTATTGCTATCAGTGCTATTAATAGTAGCTTATGGTGCATGGTTGGTTTGTTGTCCTAAAAATGAGGTTAATAACAATAAGGTGGATAAGGGGAAATAGGTTTTGTGCTTGATTTAACAAATAACACATTTATTCACCGGCGTTCTAGGCAAGGGGAATTAAACATATTTTATTAATTCATTTACAAGTTTAAACACAGTTGTTGCATTATAGAATCTTTAATACCCTTTCCGCAAAGTGACCCTGATAAGTATAATCAACCGGCGGCATAAAAGAAATTTTCACAAATCATCACAACTATCATCATTGCCAAATAATTTATTTACATTGCTTATGAATTGAAGAAGGAATTCTTTCATGATTGCTAATACCTGCATCACTTATTCAAATAAATAACCATATGATTAAAAATTTATTATTCCTGG
>CAXSIE010000555.1:2315-3405 GCA_964237295.1 uncultured Flavihumibacter sp.
CGGCAAAGGCTGGATCAGCTTGTTTGATGGTAAAACCCTCAATGGCTGGAAAGCCAGTGCACAACCAGGCTCCTTTAATATAGAAGACGGAACCATTAAGGTTGCAGGACCTACCTCGCATTTGTTTTATGATGGTGATGTGATGAATCATAATTTCAAAAACTTCGAGGTAAAATCCAGGGTAAAAACCATGCCCGGTTCTAATTCCGGTTTTTATTTTCATACTGCCTTCCAGGATAAAGGATTCCCCGACAAAGGATTTGAAGTGCAGGTTAACAACTCGCATACCGATTGGAAAAGAACCGCCGGCTTGTATGATATTGTAGATACCCGTGAGGTATACGTAAAGGACAGTGTATGGTTTACTTTGTACATTAAGGTGGAGGGCAAACATGTGATCACTAAAATTAACGATAAAACTATTGTTGACTGGACTGAGCCTGAAGGCACAGCGGCTCCTAAAGGCCATTCCGGCCGTATGATTTCCAGCGGCACGTTTGCCCTGCAGGCACATGATCCAAAGAGCGTGGTATATTTTAAAGATATCATGGTAAAGCCGCTTCCTTAGCAGGTAAAATGCAGGATTATTGGTATGAGCAATAATTTTATTACAAACGGCCTGAGGATGATAACTAACAGCTTTAACTTAATAAATTTACATTCGAACTATGGACAAATTACAGGTTAAAAAAACATCTGTCGTTCATGATGTTGTAGTCATTGGTTCCGGTGCAGGCGGTGGCATGGCCGCACATTACCTTGCCATGGCAGGTATCAAAGTATTAATGCTGGAAGCCGGGCCGTTCTTTGACCCTGTAAAAGATTCTCACCAGTTGAAATGGCCCTGGGAATCACCACGCAGGGGGGCTTCTACGGTTCGTGCCTTCGGAGATTTTGATGCGGCTTATGGCGGATGGCAGATAGATGGAGAGCCTTATACCAAAAGCAGGAACACGGAGTTCGACTGGTTCCGTTCCCGTATGCTGGGTGGCAAAACAAATCATTGGGGAAGGATTTCATTGCGCATGGGTCCGAAAGATTTTCAATGTACCGACGGCTTAACCGATAACTGGCCTCTTACATATGATGA
>CAXSIE010000556.1:0-3387 GCA_964237295.1 uncultured Flavihumibacter sp.
TCGCGCGACGTAGCGTAAAGGCAACTTGGGCCGAATTGCTCACGATCCTCCTTAACGCCACTGCCGCCGGTTGCAACGAGTCTCCAAATCCCGTCAGATCCGCGGTGAATAAATGGATCCCTCATTGTCTGATCCCATACTGGCTGATTATCATTAAGAGGCGTCCAGTGCCGGCCATCATTAGAAAGGGCAACATGTAATTTTGCATTCAACATAGGATTAGCCAGCGGAACCTCGATCGTTTTTCCATCTTTGTCGATCTCGATACGCGTGGGATATCGTTGGCGGAAGTAGGTCAACATCCAAATTTCCCTGGCCGCAGGGTTAACCGTATCGCTCGTGTTAAAAGGTAACGTCCTTTCCTGCGCCGGGGCAGTTTGTAAAAAAGTTAATAAATATAAAAATACAACGAGCTTCATAACAAGTGAATTTTGTTAAAAGTGTGTAACGTAATATTTTGCCTTAAGCCCGAAAAGATAATCGCAATTACCAGCAAATTCAAAAATTAATTTCATTACAAAATACACGACTAAACCACCAATAGCTGACAGTATAATACAGCATTAAAAGGTAAAATAAGTTCACTTTCAGGCAACTGGCCTCATGAATGCACCCCCGTACAGAATTCTGAAGATGCTGCTTCTAAAATAACGGGTTGCCTCAACCTGAAACAACCCGTTTAATTTAACAGCATTCTATGTTCTAATCCTTCCAGGTCTTTTCTCCCTTTTTCATTTTATCTAAAACTTCCTGGTAAGATTTTTTATCGCTTGATAACGCAAGTGCTTTTTCTTCCCACTTGATTGCTTCCTCCTTATTGCCAAGTTTGTAAATGATGTTTGCGTACGTATCAAGGAAAGCAGGATCTTCACGGTCTTTAAATGATTTTTTGCTCCATTCCAAAGCTTCCTTAACACATGTCATATCCTTGCAATTCTCAAAAACTGTCCAGGCAAAATCGTTAAGTTCGGGAGCAGATACATTTGCACCGTAGTCTTTCATGTAAGCCTGCACTGCAGATTGAAATCCAGGCCAATCGGCTTTACTTTGGTAAAACATTACCTTGGAACTTAGAATTGCTTCTTTAGAAAAAGCCGGATATTTTTTGCTTAGGGCGGTTTCTTGAGAGACCCAGTCTGTATTAGGAGTTGCCGTCATAAATATCTGCGGATATATCTCTTCCGATTTTATAATTTCTACTACCTTTTTATGTGCTTTTCCGATTCCCTTAACTGCGTCATATTCCTGGGGGTGGTTGATGATCACAGTAAACCCAAGGTCTTTTGATGAAGTGGTAAATTGATCAATAAAATCAATATTCTCTTTAGTTAAAAGATCCTTTTGAGTTGACAGGTATTCGTTGCTAATCTTACTGCTGTTATTCGCATCATAAGAAGCTGATGCAGCAAGCGCAACCTTTCTTAAAAAATCGGGATCTTTTTTACCGGCCTTGTATTGATCAATTAAAACGTAATATTGTTTTTCCGGGTTAAGGGCATCTGTTCCTTTTGTAATAAAAGTTTCCGCGTCTGAAGAACCCACTACACGATGAACTACTTTGCCATCCGGTGCGAAGAAAAGATAGGTGGGAAAAGCCCGGATCTTGTAATCATTCATAATGTTGTGGCCATCGGTATACCAGCTCTTCACATAGTCGTTGTCTTTTGCCGTAGAATCCAGCTGCACTTTTACATTAATGAAATTCTTATTGTAATAAGTTCCTACGTTTTCCATCGGAAAAATATTCTCCGACATATAACGGCAGGGACCACACCAGGTAGTAAATGCATCCATGAAAATATATTTGTTTTCGGCCTTTGCTTTTGCGAGGATTTGTTTCCATGACAGGTCGTGTTCAAACTGCATTCCCTTTTGGGCAAATATTAGCATCGGCATCAGGAGCACAAGAGATAATAATTTTTTCATATCATACTAAAGTTTAAAAAAAATAATGGAGACTATCTCCTTACAAATTACATAAAAGTATTAAGGTTTGCAACGGCTATTTTAATGGCATTAAGGCCTGGAAGGTTTGCAAACCTTCCAGGCCTTAATGCGAGCAGGCGGATGGCATATCCGGATGTGCCATCCGGAATATTACCTACGACGGGGACCGATTAAAATGCTTTGCAGTCATGCTTCTGATGAGATGCAGGGACTAATGATTTACTTAATTAATTTGGAGAAAATCATGCTTTATAATAATAAGGAATGCTATAATATAACACCAGGCATCACAGGGAGCAAACTGCTCCCTGTGATTAATTTATTTTCTCATCTTTACAACTTTCATTGTTTTCCATACAATTCCATTTTTTTGTATTTGAACCACATACATGCCATCCTTAATTTTAAGGTTACTCAAATTCATCTTGATAAGATTATCACCTGCGGGAAGTCTGCCGGCATAATTTATTAAAACCTGCCTTCCATTAAGATCATAAAGGCCGACGCTGATGTTATTGGTATTGGCTGAATTGTAAAAATCTATAGTGACACTTTCATTAAACGGGTTCGGGTAAATGCTGCGCAAACCAGCACTTTCTACCGGCAGAGTAAGGGAATTCACTTCCATTGATTGCTGTGTAACAGCAGTGCCGAATGATGAAGGTATAGCAGAAGGACTCACCGGTACAAACGCTTCATCAGGTATACGCTGTCTTGGCATACCAGGACCTGACCAATACACTTCCATTGATTTTGAGCCATATAAATTAAAATAGGTAATGGCTATAGGATATATTCCTGGCCTGCCAACAAACATCGAATCTTTCGCGGAAGTTGCAGGGTGTACACCATCGTTGTTTACAAGTGGAGTAGCAGTTGGACTGAAGAATGTATTAAAATACAACTTGCTGCCGTCATCAGAGATCGTTTCAAATGTGTAATTACCCACGGCGGGGATATTTATATAACCCTGCCATAAAAAGGCGAATATATCATTTGCTCCATCGGGCCTGTTAGTTATATCTACATTTGAACTGGTGCCGGTTTTTGTTGGTGTGAGTGCGCCGAAGTCAGGAAGGGATGTCCAGCCATTCGAGTAATATTTGTAATTGAGCCTGGTTAAAATTTCCTGCGTTGGAACTGGTGAAAGCACGCTACTTGGAATAAGCTGCCTTTGAAAACTTGGCCCTGACCAGTACACTTCCATTTTTTGATCACCTGTATTTTCGAAGTAGGCAATTGATATGGGATACGTTCCTTTAGCACCAATATAAACAGTTCCTTTAGCTGATGTTGCCGGGTGGATGCCATCATTATTTACGGTAGCAATTGAATTAAAGTAAAGCCTGCTGCCATCATCTGAAACAGTTTCAAAAGCATAAACACCGGCTTCAGGAATGGTTATGTATCCGTCCCAAACAAAAGCAAAATTATCATTCC
>CAXSIE010000557.1:0-722 GCA_964237295.1 uncultured Flavihumibacter sp.
TGTAACCCGTTTTTATGCTTTTTTCCTTAACTTAATGACATTGCCCTTCGGGGTTCGCGTTTTGTCATCACCACATGCTATAATCGTGTCACCCCTCCGGGGTTTCTTATTCATACCTCTTACCTCATACCTCATACCCCATACCTACTTCGCATCAAACCACAACAGCCTGCCATTATTCCAGTCGCCGTTATAATTTATAAACAGCTCCTCTCCTGCTTTAATAAAGCGAACGGTTTTAACGCGTATGATCTGATCATCGAAATCCATTTCATATTCGCAATTACTTTTATAAGAATGATTGTATAACGGTACATAGCCGAGTGCCATGCAGCATTGTTTGTTATCCTTTCCCCATTCAAAAATATAGTCGTGTAACAAAGTTTTATCCAGCAACAGCCTTTCTTCCTTGCTCATAACGAGTACCGGTGCAATTTCGATAATAGTTTTTTTTGTAAGGTTTTCAGTTGTAAATACACCTCTTCCCATATTTTCCGTAGGAGCAATCAATAAACATGGTAAAATCATAAATACTGAATTATAAGGGCAATATAATGTAGCATTCTAAGTTAAATGTAACAATAATATCTTCCTACTATAAACGCTGTATCGTACATTTGAAAAATGCCACCGGAATTAGAAATCCCTGATATTAAAGAACATTTTAAAGAGATCATTGCTACTGAGGATAAGCTTCAGATCAGGGAATTTTTAAATGACCA
>CAXSIE010000557.1:732-3358 GCA_964237295.1 uncultured Flavihumibacter sp.
CGATATAGCGGAACTGATTTATGAATTTGAAGATTTTTCAAGTCAGATTATCGGCAACATGAGCATCCACCGCGCCGTAGCTGCTTTCAAGATCATAGATCTATCCCTTCAAAAAAAAATCATACAGGACCTGCCACCCTTTCATTCGGCAGAATTGCTGAACGAACTGCCGGCAGATGACCGCACCGCTTTCCTGGAAGAATTACCCAGCGAAGTAGTGAAAGAACTGATCAAAACACTTGATCCGGAAGAAAGAAAAATCACCCTCGCATTGCTGGGCTATCCGGAAGGAAGCGTGGGAAGATTAATGACTCCTGACTATATTACGGTAAACACGGAATGGACGATGCAGGAAGTGCTGGTTCATATCAGAACCGAAGGGAAAGACAGCGAGACCATTGACGTGATCTATGTTGTGAACGACAAAGGTGAATTTATAGACGACATACGAATCAGGGAAGTGATCCTGGCCAGTCCGGATAAAAAGGTAATTGATATCATTGATTACCGGTTTATAACACTGAATGTAATTGATGACCAGGAAATTGCCAACCAGACTTTCAAAATGAACCACCGCGTTGCTTTGCCGGTGATAGACAACAATAATGTTCTGTTGGGTATTGTTACCATAGACGATATTTTATGGGTGGCTAATGAAGAATTCAGCGAGGACCTTCAGAAGATCGGTGGTACAGAAGCGCTGGACGAACCGTACCTGGAAATGCCTATTTTCAGGTTGTTTAAAAAAAGGATCACCTGGCTGGTTGTATTGTTCCTGGGTGAAATGCTAACGGCTACGGCGATGGGCTATTTTGAAGATGAGATAAAAAAGGCAGTAGTGCTGGCTTTGTTCATTCCCCTGATCATTTCAAGTGGCGGCAACAGCGGGTCTCAGGCTTCCACCCTGATCATACAGGCTATGGCAGTTGGTGAATTGTCTATTACAGACTGGTGGCGGGTTATACGCCGCGAACTTATTTCCGGTTTAATGCTGGGAAGCGTTTTAGGCGTAATTGGTTTTGTTCGCGTACTGGTTTGGTCGCAGATTTTTCCGCTGGTTTACGGAATTCATTATTTATTGATCGCGGAAACAGTAGGCTTATCTTTAGTGGGCGTAGTGCTCTGGGGAACCATTGGTGGTTCAATGTTACCCATCATTCTTAAAAAATTAGGCGCCGATCCTGCCGTTTCTTCCGCTCCTTTTGTGGCTACCCTTGTTGATGTAACCGGATTGATAATATATTTTTCAGTGGCTTATCTATTCCTTGAAGGCATTTTGTTATAAATAATTGAACGTTCTAAGTGCATCTACTTAAAATTATAAGTATATAACTGTTACCTGGAAATGATAATGTATCTTTTTATCTTTCCTGCTCTAGAACATACATAAAAAACTTCCCTGATCTATTCAAATAGGAGATATTTACATTAAAAATAAACCTTAAATTATGTGTGGTATTGTTGCTTATATTGGACCAAGAGAAGCTTATCCGGTAATACTTAAAGGATTAAAAAGACTGGAGTACAGGGGCTACGACAGTGCCGGCGTTGCCTTGCTTAACAGCGGCTTAAAAGTTTACAAGAAAAAGGGTAAAGTGGCGGAACTGGAAGAAAGCCTTATAGGCGTGGAATTGCACGCCCAGGTTGGCATAGGACATACACGATGGGCCACACACGGAGAACCTAGTGACCGTAACGCGCATCCTCATCAATCTAATAATGGCAAACTGGCTATAATTCATAATGGCATCATTGAAAATTATGCCCAGTTGAAAAATGAATTACAAAAAAAAGGCTACGAATTTAAAAGTGATACAGACACCGAAGTACTGCTGAATTTTATTGAGGATATACAAAAGAATAATAACTGCGGACTGGAAGAAGCTGTTCGCATCGCACTAAAAAGAGTAACGGGGGCCTATGTAATTGTATTAATAGACCAGGACAATCCTGATACTTTGATAGCAGCGAGAAAAGGCAGTCCCCTCGTTATAGGTGTAGGAAAAGGAGAGCATTTCCTTGCATCCGATGCATCCCCGATAATTGAATACACCAAAGAAGTGGTTTATGTAAATGATTATGAACTGGCTATTCTCAGGCCTGATGAATTGATCCTTAAAAACCTTGGGAATGAAAAGGTTACTCCTTTTATTCAGAAGCTTGACCTTGAGTTAGCTGCTATAGAAAAAGGCGGGTACGAACATTTCATGCTAAAGGAAATCTTTGAACAATCCGATACCATTTATGATTGCTTACGTGGAAGATTAGACGCTGCCGCCGGCACAATCACTATGAGTGGTGTGGAAAAATACATTGAGCAATTAAAGAGCGCCAGCCGCATACTGATCATTGCCTGCGGCACCAGCTGGCATGCCGGCCTGGTAGCGGAATATATTATTGAAGAATTGTGCCGGATACCGGTAGAAGTGGAATATGCCTCTGAATTCCGTTATCGCAATCCTATTGTTCAAAAAGGAGACGTGATCATTGCGGTTTCACAAAGCGGCGAAACGGCAGATACCCTGGTAGCTATTGAAAAAGCAAAAGAACAGGGAGCTATTATTTTCGGCATATTGAACGTAGTAGGCTCTTCCATTGCCAGAACCTCGCATGCTGGCGCCTATAC
>CAXSIE010000558.1:0-3311 GCA_964237295.1 uncultured Flavihumibacter sp.
AGGGCAAAGGTACAAAAATAGGGAGTGATTTTTTTGCCAATAGATTTAGTATTTTTAAAGCAAATTTTTAACCAGGTGTCCTTTGCGATCATAGATATTGAAACTACGGGCGGTTTTGCAGGTGCCAATAGCATTACTGAAATTGCTATCATTCTTTTCGACGGAGAGAAGATAGAAGGCCGGTATGAAACATTAATCAATCCCGGTATGCCCATACCGCATTTTATAACTACCTTAACGGGCATTACCAACGAGATGGTGTACAACGCACCAAAGTTTGAAGAAGTAGCTGCCAATATTTTCAATTTGTTACAGGGAAGGGTGTTTGTTGCACATAACGTGAACTTTGATTATTCTTTTGTAAAGCATCACCTGCAGGTTCACGGGTACGAGTTGAACAGTAAAAAATTATGCACGGTGCGGTTAAGCAGGAAAGTTTTTCCCGGCTATGTTAAATACGGACTGGGCTCTATCTGCCGAGAGCTAAACATTGACATGGTTAACCGGCACCGCGCCATGGGGGATGCAGCCGCTACTACTGAATTATTTTCAAAAATTGTAGCCTCAGATAAAGAAGGGCATATACCACTGATGCTGAAAGGCAGAAATAAAGAACAATACCTTCCGCCAAATATTCCGGCAGAGCAGGTGGAGCGCCTGCCTTACTTTCCGGGTGTTTATTATTTTCATGATCAGAAAGGAAAGATCATTTATGTTGGCAAAGCAAGGAACCTGCAGCAACGTGTGAAAAGTCATTTTTCAAATAATGACAAGAGCAGGCGCAAGCAGGATTTTTTACGGGATGTATGCAGTGTCAGTCACCAGGTTTGCGGCAATGAGCTGATGGCACTGATACTGGAATGTACCGAGATACGCCGATTGTGGCCTGCACATAACCGAAGCCTTAAACGCTTTGAACATGTATACGGACTGTATTCTTTCGAAGACCAGAATGGCTATATCAGGTTAGGGATTGAAAAGAAAAGAAAGCACCTTAGGCCTTTGTACACTTTCAATTTATTACAACAAGGTTATATACTGCTCCGAAAGCTGGTAAAAGATTTTATGTTAGATGAAGGACTATGTTTTGTAGATAAGAAAAAAGAACCTACGCAGGAAGATCCTGCAAGTTATAACCAGCGGGTTCGTGAAGCTATTGAAACGTTGCAGAAGCAATTGCCAACCTTTGCTTTGTTAGGAAACGGCAAAACTGATAATGATCAAAGCTGCCTGCTGATAGAGCAGGGAAGGTTTTATGGAATGGGCTACCTGCCGCAGCATTACCCGGTGTCTGATATTAACGAATTAAAGTTGAACCTTACGCAGTATCCCGATAACGATTATGTTCGGGGACTGGTGTATCAGTATGCGGAGAAAAACCCTCATTTGAAGCTATCGCTTTCTATTGCCTGAACTGTGAAGTGTAATTTAAATTATAGTTCGGACATTGGCAGCATCAAATTCGTTTTACAATGTTTGTTTAATTCATTTACGAGATAATTACAAGCCCTCGGTGTAAAAGTTTCATCAGGCTGGTGCATGAAGAAATACAACTCCTTCAAGCCGCCTGTCATCCATTTTTTCAAACGTTGAACCCATTGATCGATCCTGGTATAATCGGTAGCATGCAGGTTGTTGCCTGTAAATCTAATGAATGCTTTTGATACGGTTAGCTCCATATGAAGGCAATCCCGGCGCCCGGCCGTGTCTAAAATTACCGCACCGACATTCAGTTCTTTCAGCGTCTGAAAATATTCTTTACGAACTGCTTCATCAGCATACCAGTCAGGGTGGCGAACCTCAACAAAGAACTGCAAATCTTTTGGCAGGCTTTTCAGATATGTATAAAGGTTATCCTTCTTCAAAGGCGAGAACCTGTCACTTAGTTGTAAGAATATCGGCCCGAGGCGTTCTTTAAAAGCAATAACGCCTTTTAAAAATTTATCGGTTGATTCATGTGCTTTTGGTGACACCAGGTCAGAAAAATGACTGATAGCCTGTGGAACCTTCGGACAAAATTTGAAATCATTATTACCGGCCTTGGCTGTCCATACAGCGATTTCGTCGTAAGTATACAACTTATAATGTGTAGCGTTTAATTCTATGCCATTAAAATGCTTGATATAATGATTGAGGAAAACTGCTTCTTTGGTTTTTTCAGGATATAAATTTCCCACCCATTCTTTCCTTCCCCATTTGGCGCAACCAACATACACGTTTGGTTGTTTCTTATTTGCAGCGTTGGATAAAATGTCTTTAGTAAATGAACCGTCAGCCGGTAATGTAAATTGGATATCGTTTAGTTCTTCTTCCTGTAAATGTCCAAACTGCATTGCAGGTGATTTTGCTGATCGAGCCATAATGATGATGCGTTTAATGTTTATGTGGTTAAAGCCACGCTAAGCCTTTATTAATTTCTGAAAGATAATAAAAAGCCCATTAGTAATATTTACCGGAGCTTTTCACCGCATGCTATTACCGTCCATTAAAATATATAGTGTATTTTCATTCTAAATTAATTGTTATGGATAGACAGCTTACTTCCTGGCATAGTCCTTCGTTGAACAGGGAAATGCCTGTTGCAGTATATGGCTGGCATGGATTTGCGCTTTTAATGATTCCGACAGCGGCCGCTGATTTTCTGGAATATGAACGTTTTCAGTTGATAGATTCCATTGCCCCCTTCATCAATTCGGGTAAATGCAAGGTGTTTTCAATCAATAGTATCAATAATGAAAGCTGGATGAATTATGGTATGAACGGGAGAGACAAAATGATCCGTCACCTGGCCTTCAATGATTATGTGTATAATGAGATAGTGCCGTTTATAAAAAATGCAACCAGCTGGGAAACACCGATCATTACCTGCGGCGCTTCATTCGGCGCCTTGCACAGCGCTAATTTATTTTTTAAGAGGCCGGACCTTATCAATGGATGTCTTGCAATGAGTGGTGTGTATGATCTAACCGAATATTCAAGAGGTTATTATGATGAAGATGTTTATTTCAACAGTCCCATTCATTACCTGCCTAACCTTACCGATCATTATATTCTGGAACAGATAAGAAGAAGTTATCATATTCATTTGGTGACGGGCAGTGGTGAATATGAAGATCCGGAAGCAAACCGTCGCTTTGCCGGCGTTTTATATGGTAAGGGAATCAATTATGAGCTTGATATATGGGGACAGGACATGAGGCACGACTGGCCTACATGGAGAGCGATGCTGCCGAATTATCTGGGAACGCGATTTTAATGATTAATCATTTCTCTAGAAGATCAAGAAACATTCTTCTCGTTATCATCGTAGC
>CAXSIE010000559.1:0-3309 GCA_964237295.1 uncultured Flavihumibacter sp.
TTCAACCTGAAATAGTTACTGCTGGGGTTAGGCGATGTTGCAATACTCAACGATCCGTTTGTTGCGGAAATGTTATTTTTATCTATAACGGCCTGAACGGAATTCAGGGCGGTACCGGCTAATGTTGATGAGGTGCAATTTACGGTTATGCTGAAGCAGCAGGTATCTTTTTCATCTGTTATGTTATTGGATTTTTCAAAGCACACCCGGTATACGCCCGTGCTTTGTGCACTGCCGTTAGCCGGTCCGGAGATCTGCCTGTAACGTATCAACGGCCCTTCAAATTCCGCTACAAAGGGAGCATTGTCGGAGCGCTGGTCGTTCCAGTTGCCATAAGAGTCCAGTAATCGCACATAGGGCTCTTTAATGATTTTTGCATTTCCCGGGGCATTGTTAGGTTCACCGGGTGCCCAGTTGGTATAACCGGGTGATTGCCCGTCTACCCAGCTGAACTGGCCTGGCTTGCCGGAATTATACAGTCCGATCCAGGGAGAATAGCCTGATCCTTTGATCTGGTTGAAGATGAAATTGTTTTCAGCGGCGCTGCCGATAGTGATCAGGTGGCCGTTTACGCTGGTGTCGCCGATATAAAATGCAATGTCTTTTGCTACCGGCCATAGGTAAGTGAGGGAGGATTTATAGTAACCATGCCCGTTTAATGCGCCCATGAAAGTAAGCGTATTTCTGGAAAGGTCCAGTTCCTCCGGGATAGCTATAGTAGCAGGGAACGTATCACGGGGTAAAGTCCAGCTGATAGTAGCCGTTGCAGTGCAGGAAGCCGCAGTAAAAACAAGATCGGGTAAGCAGGAGGTTAGCTGATCCGGTGTGAATTGCAGAACGCGGTGATTACCGTTGTCGGAAACGTATAGATTTCCGGCGTGGTCAATAAAAACGCTGCTTGGGAAATTTAACTGATTGGCTGCTGATCCCTGGCCGTTGCCACCTGCCACGGTAATACCTGCTGAAGCGCCCGGAGCCCATCTCTGAACGCGATGGTTATCTCCGTCAACAACATAAATATTTCCGGCCGGGTCAACAAAAATATCGGACGGAAATAATTGATCAGCCGCCGCGCCCGGGCCATTGCCACCTGCAACCGTAGTACCTGCCAAAGCACCGGGAGCCCATTTCTGAACGCGGTAATTACTAATGTCAGAAACATACACATTTCCGGCCGGGTCTACAAAAACGCCACTTGTAATCCCTATCTGATTGGCTCCTGATCCTGGTCCGTTGCCACCTGCTACTGTAGTACCGGTAGTAGCGCCGGGAGCCCATTTTTGAATGCGGCCATTTATCTGGTCGGCAATATAAATGTTACCGCCTGCATCCAAAAAAATACCAACAGGATCGTTCAGCTGGTTAGCGGCCGGGCCACGGCCATTACCACCTGCTACAATGATACCCGACGAGGCGCCGGGAGCCCATTTTTCTATACGGGCGCCATTTGCTTCATCAATATAGATGTTTCCTGCCGGGTCAACAAAAACGTCGAATGGATAATTAAGCTGATTGAGTGCAGCACCTGCACCATTGCCACCTGCCACCGTAAGTCCGGATGAAGCGCCGGGAGTCCATTTCTGGATACGGCTGTTTCCCTGGTCGGTTATATAAAGGTTTCCTGATGCATCAACAAAAATACCCAGGGGATTCATTAGCTGGTTGGCAGCAGATCCCGGACCATTACCTCCGGCCACCGTAATGCCCGCTGCAGATAATCCCGAACCGCCTGGTGGTGCAAAAGCAGGGCTATGGACTTCAATACTGCCTGGCAGCTTATTAGCGCCGGCGATGGAAACCATGAAAAAAAGAAAGGCAATGAGTAAAGAGCTGTTTTTCATATAGCAATTATGATGAGCAATATATTTCAACCCTGGGCAAATCGTTGTAAAAATCTATGCACTGCATTATTTAAAATGAATACAGAGGAAGCCAGAAAGATGGTGAAAGGTATAAAATTTATTTTTTAAGATACAAGTGTTTTATAAAATTTATTTTGAAAACGGCTTTAAAAACACATTATAGCAGGATTTCTAACCTTAACTCACAAACAGTTTTTTTTGCCGCAAAGGCATGAAGAGGCACAAAGGATTTTTGTATTCATTGTTTTTATTTCCTTTGTGTCACTTCGTGCCTTTGTGCCTCCGTGGCAAAAAAACCGATAACGTTATAATCGCTGCGTGATATTTTTTAGCTGGTGCACGTGCCTTTGCGTATGCACGATGGCAAAGGTTATTCCTTCGGCGCGTGTTAAAAAACCGGAGCCCGGCAGCTCAAATGCAGTGCAGGTTTTTGTTACATCAAGGGTTTCAATGGCTTTGACCAAACCGGTTTCTATATCCTGTAAAGAATGTACCAATTCCTGTTTATCATAGTTCTTTACTTCGGGAACGATAAAATCCGGGGATTTCATCTTTGTATCAAAATTTAAAAAAGTGGCTTTCAAATTCGGGATGTTTGCTTCTGGGTCTCTTTCGGTATCTTTATCCGGCCCGTTCAGGAGCTGAACAAATCCTCCGGCAGACAGGATAATATGTTGTGCAACCTGTGCTGCCGTCCAGCTATCCGGAAAGGGAATCGTATTGATCTTTTTTTCTTCAATGGAAGATAATGTTTGCAGCAGGTCATTAAAAGTTTTACCGGCTTCAGTTGATGTTGTTTTGATATCCATGATTATATATTTTTTTGGTTTATGATATCGCAACTGGTAATTAAAAGTTGCGAATTTGAGTATGGCTATTTTGAACAGATGCTTTATTCCATTAATCTTATCATGCACTTTACACTTTTTCAATAAGATACAATTCGAGTTGTTTCCATAGTTGTAATCAGATCACAAATTGCTAAATCATTGTATGCAGAAAGCCTTTACTACAAATCTCAGTATTGTAACTGATATTCTATGGTTGCATAAATGACAACTTAAGGATGTGATTTTGACAAATTAATTTTTATGTTTACAGATAAATAATCAGATACCATGATAGATGTTTTAATGCTGATCTACGATGAGGTGGTTTCATCTTCAGTTACGGGCGTAATTGATCTGCTGAGCGGTACTAATAAGTACCTTCAGTCAAAAGGCAAATCAATAGCCTTTAATTTCGGGCTGGTAAGTGAAAGAACAAACATTTTTCCAGCGTTCACTGCTCCGCAAATTCATAGGAAAACATTCAAAGAAGCGGGTACGCCCAAACTGGTCATTGTTCCTGCATTCAGTGTGGGCAATAATGGGGTACTGGACAAAAATACAGCGGCTATCCGATGGATTAAAGACATGAAAAACAACGGAGCCGAAGTGGCGAGTTT
>CAXSIE010000560.1:0-3295 GCA_964237295.1 uncultured Flavihumibacter sp.
GTTTGCCGACGCAGCACGGAGGCTGTCGAGGCCGGCCACCAGTTGGTTTAATACCGGAACATGCATGTCAAAATCATCCTTATAATCGACAATGCCGTCGTAGAATTTTTTCGGAGAGGAACTGCCCTGCACCCATCTGTACCAGGTAAATCCCACTATGCCATCGTGCATGGCGGCCCTGGCCAGCGTTTCTTTCCCGGTTCTGAACATGCGTTCACTTTCGGATAGAGGATCGGTGTTCTCTCCTGCAAATGGTATCATTTTAAACAGACCGGTGTTCCAGCTGAACTCTCCAATCAGTAAAGGCAGGCGCGTATATTGGTACAGCGTATCGTATCGTTCATACAAGGTGGGGCGGTAATTATTGGCAGAGATCACATCAGTCCAGGGACGGATGGCATCTATTACAAAGGCAGGTGGCAATGTTCCAAAACGGCAGCCCAGGATGAGGTGATTGGGATCGTACCTTTTAATAGCTTTATAAGCGAGTTCGAAATAACGCAGCGCATATTGCTGTACAAAGTCAGCAGCGTCTTCTTTATAGGCTTTTGTTTTTATTATTACGCCCGACGTGTTTAACTTTCTTACGTCCTCAATGGAGGCAACGGTAACCTGCCATGCTGTGGAGAGTTTTTCATAAGATGTATAACGATCCAGCAAAAAGCGCCAGGCATACTTACAGGCGGCTTTGCCGGTATCCATAGCGAGCAAAGTGCGCAGCATGGCAACATCTACGCGGCCCGCTTTGAAGCCCGGGTCAAAACCACTGTCATCTTCATTTCCAAAACCAATTTCATTGTCTGTAAAATAACCCACCAGGTCTTTCGAAGTACGAAGCGGCGTGCAAAGCGCCCTTGCCTTTTTATCTATAGCCGTTTCCCACAGGGGATCAAATACATCCGGCAATGAATTTTCTTCCGACGTTGGCAGGTACGGCGATTCTTTAAAGAACTCCAGTATTTCTGTAAAAGGCATGCCTTTGTTGTAAAATTCTTCTGTGGTCCAGGCTCCCAGTGCATTAAATCCCAGCTGGCGTAGTCTGTTCAGGCAGGCCTGCACAAAACTGTCAGGACTTTGCTGATAGTTGTATTTCCGGTCAACGGCAAGTGCATATTTTCCGGGCACCGCATTTCTGCCGCCGGCCGTTCCGGCACGGTTTACAGCGCATACGCCTTTGTAAAAAAACGGCTTATCGTCGGGTGTCAGAAACCACCACTGTCCCTGTGTAGTTTTTGCCACCCGGAAATAACCCTTCGTGCCTTTTATAGAAGACGAATCTAGTGATGTTTGGATGGAACCCGGCTGCTGCGCATGAACGGAGAAAAAAATTATAAAAGAGGCAGGAATGAATGGCCATTTCTTCATCATATATGCTATTGACTTAAACATAACCATACACTTCAAAACGAAGAAAGTATTATCATTTATTAATGCCCGGTTAAAAAACAGGGAGGATTTGCGGCAGGAAAAATTACAGCGCAGGAACTCACCATTAAAAAAACAAATCACCTAGTTATTTTATTGCCCTTATCCAGCGCCCGCTGTAGCCTTCTAAATAAATCTTATCTGCGTTTATAGTTACCCCGGTAACTGCATCTATAAACTTTTTGTAATGATACCGGCCGGATGAGAATTTTACAGATCGTGGTTCCGCATCATTCATAAAAAAATAGTGGTCGGCTTCCGGTGCTGCAAGCCGGTAAACGATGGCTTTGTCGCAGCTGTAAGGAGATTTCCAGCTTCCCATAGTATGTTTCACCGTCCATGCTTCCAGGAATTTGTTATCCGGAGTTTGCATGGCAAATGAAGCATCTGCACATAAAAGTACTGCCTGGCCCCTGCCAAGGTGGTTAACAGTAACGGATGGTTCGCCGTTTTGAAACCGTTCCGCTACAGCTGCTGTAGTAGGTTTAACCTGTAATATAAAACCGGTTAACTTATGCGCGCCGATCCTGAACTGCACATTGTTTGAATACTGAAAGTCGGTAATTGACGCGCCGAAAATTTGTTCAAAGGCAGACCCTTTGGCAGTGTTCAATACCTTGCCCTGTTCGTTCCACCAGCCGCCCGGTGCATCCATAACCAGCCGTCCGCCTTCTTTTACAAAGCGTTCAAATAATGGAAACAGGTCTTCATTGATGGCCGCCTGCGCCGGAAGATAAATTATTTTATACCGTTGGGAAAGCCCGTTTCGGATGTCTGACGCCGTTACATATTCGAACGGTATGTTGGCATTGATCAATGCACGGCTGATGCCCACCCTGGCCTGAATGGGATAGTTTTTAAAATGTGTCCGGTTAGGGCCGGATAAGGCAGCCCAGATAGCTTCGTTGTCCCAGTTTACAAAAACGCCCGCATAAGGCTCTTTGTGCGCTTTCCAGATTTCGTCGCGGTATTTATCAGCGGCTTTTGCGATCTGTCCGGCGCGGATAGCTCGTTCGCCAGCCTCGTTGTTCCTGTCGAGTAAGGCATATTCCCCAGACTCCCACCCTGCCCTCCTGAAGTTCCACGACCAGAGGCCGACCCCTTTGAAGCCCCCTGCCAGATAGGACAACAGCAATTGCGTGATGGTGCCTGCATTTACGGTGTAACCTGCCGTGCTTTCCTGGCCTTTTCGCTCCCACCCTTTACCACCGCTGAATTGCTGCGGACCTCCGGTGCTTTCCCAGGTGACCGCCCAACCTCCCTTAAACCAATCGGTACATAAAGACGACTGCATATAAATTCCACGGGTAACTTCATAATTCACTTCTTCGAAATGCCATGCGAGATGAATGGATGGATAGAAGGATCCTTTATCTTTCATAACCTTTGCGATACCTTCCATATCCGTAGCCCTTGCCGCAAACGGCAGGAAAAGGCCCATTTCACCACCTGCCCTTACAGGCTGTTCAGGAAAATCGGAGACTAGATTCTGCCTGATCAGTTCAAGATACATATCTGCCTTGAACCGCAGGATATCCTTTACTTTTCCATACTCATGCCCAACTGTGGGAATAACCTCATTTGTGCCGGCAACTACTGTAATCAGCGGGTCATTGTAAAAATCATCCCAGCTTTTATATGGCTTATCAGTAATACCCACCTCATACTGATTCCATGCTGCTGACAAATCGTTGATCGTGCCATAGTTGTGTTTTACCCATTCGCGGAACAAAGCGGTATCGCCCGGGCGTAAAAAGGCATCAGCATGATGCTCGTATTTGAATGCAGGCTGTTTTTTTACCTTGTTCATTGCATCCAGCTGTTTCCATAATACCTTATTCTGGTACTCCAGCATTTTAGGATGTTTACG
>CAXSIE010000561.1:0-3006 GCA_964237295.1 uncultured Flavihumibacter sp.
CGGCTGAGAGCTACTGTTAGTAAATACGAACCAATACTGCTGAGTAAGATTTTAGCACTTAACGATACACAGGAAGGCCTGGTAGCCATGATCTTTAAGTACTGCGATGATAATAAACTTCCATTGCTGGACCTCAAAGATTTTATAAGGGTTCTTCAATATGTGTCAGATGAAGGAAAAACAGCACTGGAAAAAAATTATGGAAAAATATCAACCACATCAACCGGTACCATCCTTCGTAAGGTGGTGGAATTGCAACAACAAGGTGCTGATGTATTCTTCGGAGAGAAAAGTTTTGAAGTAGATGACCTCATGCGCATCAGCAATGATGGCAGGGGAATAATCAGTGTTTTACGCGTTACCGACCTGCAGGACAGGCCAAAACTATTTTCAACATTCATGCTTCAACTACTCGCTGAATTGTATGCAAGCAGTACTGAAGAAGGAGACCTGGATAAACCCAAACTGGTTTTATTTATAGATGAAGCGCATCTTGTTTTTCAGGAAGCAAGCACCGCACTCTTGCAGCAAATAGAAACGATTGTAAAATTAATCCGGTCAAAAGGCATCGGGATATTTTTTGTCACACAAGATCCTATGGATATTCCTGACAGTGTTCTCGGACAATTAGGAATGAAAATTCAGCATGCCTTGAGAGCTTTCACAGCGGCAGACAGGAAGGTTATCAAACAAACGGCTGAAAATTATCCTGAGTCTAAATTCTATGAAACAGATGAACTGATCACTCAAATGGGTATCGGTGAAGCAATGGTTACGTTCCTTAACGAGAAAGGCATTCCCACACCTCTGGCGCATGTGCTGTTATGTACACCCCGCAGCCGTATGGATGTTTTGAGTGACCAGGAAATTGCTACTTTAACATCTCAATCAAAGCTTGTAACCAAATACAACCAAACCATTGATAGCGAAAGTGCCTATGAAATACTAAATGATAAATTAGCGGAAGCAGCTGAAAAATCTTCACCATTATCACAACCTGCCAACTCCAGGAAACCTGAAAAATCAACCCTTGAACAAATAATGGATAATTCAGTAGTGAAACAGGTTGGAAGAACGGCTGCAAGTATTATTACAAGAAGTTTATTGGGTGCTCTGGGGCTTGGAGGAAGAAGCAGGAGGTATTAATGGAGGTGCAAGAAAAAAACGAGCTGCTATGTCAGGATAACCTACCGGCCCAACTTCTTAACCATTCCTGATTCATTCACTTCAATTTTTTTTTCAGCCTGCAAAAATTCAATCACTTTCCACAGCTTTTCTTTTTTAAAACCATTCAAATGCCGAACAAGATCGCGCGCATGAACCGGCTGGGTAATTGATGCGAGGATACGCATTTCCATAGTATAAAATTCATCGGAAGATATCAACGATGGTTGCTTTTTTAAACAGTTGTCGCAAATTCCGCAAGCCTTCATATCATCATCACCAAAATAATTACCGGTAAGCTTACTTCTGCACAGGTCACTTTGCGTGTAGTTAATCATTGATTCTACACGTTCTTTGTAATACTGCCGTCGTTCATTATATTGACGCATATTAATTTGAAGGTCGTCTGCCTTTACCCTGTTCTGGATAAAAAATAATTGCGGGGTATCTTTTTGCGGAACATAAGATATGATACTGAAAGAATGTAATTGTTGCAGATGGTTTATTACTTCTTTGATATCCATCCTTAAAAGAAAAGCCAATGATTTTTCATTGATGTTTACCTCCTGGTCATACACTCCTTCATAAGACCGGAGTAATGATTTTATTATGGGTTCAAGTGCGGGATGAGCTGTTTCGAATTGATAAAGAGTTTCTTTGTTGCAGGTGAACATTATCTTTGAAGAGATAAAGATCTGTTCATTAAAAGCAAAATGATTTTCATGTTCCAGGACTTTTAATGTATTTATTACAAGGTGAGACGCTAACTTGAATTTATGAAGGAAATCTGCAAGCGGAAAATCATAATAATTACCGGCTCCCATGCCGTTCGGTATTTGCAGGTAGTTCATAATGGCCTGGTAAACGAGCCGTATATCTTTCAGCGGTGGAAAACGGAGTATCACCTGCTGTCTTAATTCTTCCAGGTCCTTAACCTGATACAGTAATACTGCGTAGGATTTTTTGCCATCCCTTCCTGCGCGGCCTGCTTCCTGGTAATAGTTTTCTAGGCAATCAGGTGAATCAAAATGGATAACGGTTCTAACACCCGGCTTATCTATGCCCATTCCAAAAGCATTCGTGCTTACGATTGTCCTTGTTTTATCGCTGATCCAGTTTTCCTGCTTTTGATTTCTTTCTTCAGATAAAAGTCCTGCATGATAGAAATCTGCGTTTATATTATATGTTTGTAACTGCGCTGCAATTTCTTTGGTTCTTTTCCTGCTTTTGCAATAAACAATGCTGCTGCCCGGAACATTGGTAAGTATTTCCACTAGTTTGCTGATCTTTGAATCGGCGCAAAAGGCGCTATACGACAGGTTTGGTCTTTCGAAGGATTGCCTGAAAATTACAGGAGCTTTGAATTTTAGTTTGTCACAAATATCTTTTTGCACAACAGGTGTTGCTGATGCCGTTAGCGCCATTACCGGTATATTCGGTAAGTGCTCACGCAGCGCTGCAATGCGCAGGTAGGTAGGGCGAAAATCATATCCCCATTGGGAGATGCAATGTGCTTCATCAACCGCAACCAGGCTTACCTCTAATGCAGGTAAATATTCAAGAAATAATTTTGTTTCCAACCTTTCAGGTGATACATACAAAAACTTACAGTTGCTGCCCGATGCCGTTTTAAGTATATGAATGACTTCCTTCCTGCTCATGCCTGAATAAACAGCAAAAGCGGTGATATTTTTTTTGCGAAGATGTTCCAGCTGATCTTTCATCAAAGCAATAAGCGGACTTACCACTAAACATAATCCATCCATTATCATTGCCGGCACCTGGAAGCAAACAGATTTTCCGCCACCGGTTGGCAACAGTGCTAAAACATCTTTTCCATGA
>CAXSIE010000561.1:3016-3293 GCA_964237295.1 uncultured Flavihumibacter sp.
ATATCCCCAATATTGCTTTAATATGGAATGAATGGATGACATTGACCTTGATTGAATCAGCTAAATCATAGTTCAAACAACTTTCTTAACAAACAATCTAACTGAATTCACTGCAAGCACTACATCACTCAAACCCATTACCAGTGCAGCTATTGCAGGTGATAACAATCCAAATGCCGCTACGGGTATTGCAACAATGTTGTAGGCAAATGCCCAGAAAAGATTTTGTTTGATTGTGATGAATGTATGCCTGCCCAAACCGAGCGATACAGGAAGA
>CAXSIE010000562.1:0-3284 GCA_964237295.1 uncultured Flavihumibacter sp.
CGAAGGTTGAGGGAATAATCCGGCAGGTTGGCGGCCAATTGTTGCTCAAACCATTTTTCTAGGCCGGTATTTACTACCTCCTCTATCTGGCCCGGAGTGGGTCCGTAAGTAAAGCGACTCAATAAATGAGCCGCTGCCTGTTGCTCGGTAAGTCCGGCTTTTTTGTAAGGAAACCTGATGGTTGCTACTTCTGATTTATCACCGCCGAAGAAGGAAGAAAGCATAATACCGGTAATTAATATTAAAACTATTTTATAAGGAAACTTATAGACTGTCAGCATAGTATTTTTTATTTAATCGGTAGAATGTTGTTTTTGTCAGACGAATGCCAGCAGGTGAAGTTTAATAAGCCTTGTTAAAGTTACTAAAGAAAGAAAAGCGGCGTAAGCCCTGGCGCTAACTTTAAATGCATGTCCAATTTTCGAAGTCTAATTTTTACCTGCTTTCTTCGAAGGCAGCGGCTGTATAATGCCGTACATCCAACCTTGCACTTTGCTTTTAAACCAAATTCAAATTATCTAAATCGGCCATTTGCAGTTTATCATTGATGCAGATATCAGTAAGGTCGTAATAAATTTCCATGTCGCCTTTTGGTCCTGACTCAGTACGTTTTAGTTTTTGTTTTTCTCGCAGATCCAGTATCAGGTCTCTTTCTTTAGGGAGGGCATTCGGTAAGTTGACCAGGTCTTTAATAATAATGGTGGTAGCAAGCAAATCCAATTTAGGATAAATAAAAGTTCCTTCCTTGCCTATGGACGTCTCTACTTCAAAGCCTTTATCTACACTAATTTTCAGCGTATGAGGCGCACATAAAGCGAACAATGATTTTAAATTAAGCCGGGGGGCGGCGCTTATCCCTGCACGCATTAAATAAAAGCTTCCGATTCCGAGCCCTGCAGTGGTCTTTGAGTTCCAGAGGCCGCAAAGTTCTGCAGTGCCATTTGCAGTATACTGATCTATCAGATTGTAAACACGCGTATCAACGATAGATATTGCATCTTCCATGGGCAAACGGGTAACACCATCAGCTATATGAATGCGGATTCCGCCAACTGTTTCCAGGGTATCCATTCGTTCAGCGATCATCACATACACCGCCGGGTTGTGGAACCAACTGGCGCTTGAAGATGTTACCTTGGTTACGCCATAATCCAACAAAACTTTAGCATGACCTTCAGCGAAAATTTTACAGGATTCCTGATCATTTATTGCTCTAAAAGTCCTAATATTTAGCATTCACCAAAAGTTTTCAACAGGGTTATAAGTAACGCCGTAAGCAGCATTCAATTCAATGCCTGAATAGAGCTGCAAAGCGGGCGTATTTACGGATTAATGGTAATGATAATAATAAATTAAATTTATTATTATAACCTTCCAGTGATTTTCAAATGCTATATATAAATAAACAACATCATCTCTAATGTACAAAAAACATTTCTTTAAAATCCCTTCTTAATGACCTGGTTTCTGGCTGGTCTGCATAACATACTCTAAACACAAATACAGGTAAACCATTATCAGCGTTAATCATTTTCGTAAAACGTTCCTGTATATTACTTAACTCTTTCTGCTCATAGCTGTTGAAATGACAACCTCCATGCGATTGTAACAATTCCAGCATAAATATTATTTGGGTGATAGGTTGAAAAGCAAGCTTACGAAAATTAGCTTCAAGCCAGATCCTTTCCAGCGCACGGCCCCCCTGCAGATAATGATAAGGATCGTTACCATCCATACTTATAACACCGATTGAAGATGCAGCCAAAATATTTTTGCTGGATATCTTTTTGAATCCTGATCCCTTATGTAACCTGTGTAAGAAAGAGATGGCTAAAGGATCTCTGGCCACTGTAAGTGCCGCAATATCACTCTGCTTTAAATTTAGTGTATTTACATCCAGACCGTCGGCAGTTGTTTCAATTTCTTCCTTTGTAAATCTAAGTTCCTTAACAAAAGTATCGTAGTGACCCTGGGGATGCAAAAACCTGAGCCTTTCGGTATTGGTTAAAATTTCATCAAACTCCTTAAGGCTTTCTTCACTGTCAAACAATTGCACCCTGGCGCCCGGTATGGTAGAAGCTATTGATTCAAGGGCACTTGAATCTTCTTTATGTAATAATTTTCTGGCTGAGATATTCCTGTTTGTGAGCCTTGAGCCTATTACCGGTGCAAGATGAAGGAAAGAATGATTTACCGGCCCTTTTCCAAAATGAACTACCGATATCAACCTCAGGTCATCCTTCAGCGGAAAGATAACTGCATTAGCTGATAGTGATAATGATGCCGCCTTTAATTCAATATTTTCAAGCATTGCCCCGAAAGCGATATAGGAGCCAAGGCTGTTGAAATCTAACAATGAATAAGAATAAAAAGCATCGTGGAAAATATACAGGTTATTATGCTGGTATAAAAATTTCCAAGGCTGGGCATTACCGCCTGACGGAGCCAGGCTTGCTGCTACTATCACCTGTTGCAGTTCTGCTGTATTTATGATGCTTGTTGTATCAGCCGGACTATAGTTTTTTGCAATAGCCTCCAGATCCTGTTGCGTGAGCATTGCAGGGCCATCATATTTTTCTTTTAAAGAAAGAGCAGTTGGTCCGGTATCTTTCTTTTTGTCTTTAATGATATCACTGATATCTATATAGTACCTGCCTGAATCATGAAACTGGTCAAGAAAAATACTGCGGCAAACATCTGTTGTAATAGCCCCCCCTAAAGTAACCGATGAAGCAAGTTGCGGCCAGGTATTTATAGATTGTTCCACTTCAAGCATGGATGCTTTAAGACGGGTAGAAATAGTTTCGGCACCAATCATTTTTAAAATGTATGGAATTTTTTCCTCATTGCTGAGCCCGCTTATTTTTCCCGGATCAAGGTCACCGGCAAGGCCATGAAGTATAGGCCTGTTGCATTCCGTATCAAACCTTTCTACATCAAGCATGCCACGGTCATTGGTATCCATAACAACAGGAATTTTTAATTCCCTTGCTTTAAAACGGCTTAATATCTTTACGTCCAGCCCATCACAAACTTCCACGAGTAAATCCAGCTTACCATCTTCAGTAAAATAAGTTTCAATATTTTCTGCTGTTAGGCCGTCATTAAATATCTTCACTTTTAAATAAGGATCAATTTCACTTATTTCCCTTGCCGCTATTACGGTTTTCATCAGTCCCAAATTTTGCACTCCTGTCCTTATCCTGTTAAGGTTACTTAATTCCACGGTGTCAAAATCCGCCAGTCTCAGTTCTCCGCAGGTTCTTTCCATCGCCAGCGTCAAT
>CAXSIE010000563.1:0-3261 GCA_964237295.1 uncultured Flavihumibacter sp.
ATAGAAGGCATCAGGCAAACAATCGGTGATATCAACGGCAGGGGTTTTGTTGACAGCGCACCCGTGCTGGAAAGAAGCTGGGCGCAAAAAAGCGGGCTTGGATGGCTGGGAAAGAACGGCAATCTTATTACCCGCCAAAAAGGATCTTTTTTTTTTATTGCCACACTAATTACTGATCTGGAACTGCATTATGATGATCCTTTTGTAAAAGATTTTTGCGGCACCTGCACCAGGTGCATAGATGCATGTCCAACAGATGCTATTCACGAAGACAGGGTTATAGATGGAAGTAAATGCATTTCCTATTTCACCATCGAACTTAAAGAGCAACTTATTCCGGAGGCTATGAAAGGGCGATTCGATAGCTGGATGTTTGGCTGCGATACCTGCCAGGATGTTTGTCCCTGGAATCGTTTCAGCAGGCCCACACATGAAACATCTTTTTCGCCTTTGCAGGAAGTGCTGCATTTCTCTACAGGAGATTGGGAAGAACTTACGGAGGAATCATTTAAAAGTATCTTTAAAAATTCGCCGCTTAAAAGAAGTAAGTATGCAGGAATCAAAAGGAATCTGAAATTTTTGGGAGACGGTTGAATTTTTTCTAAAAGAGTCCTGCCCGGTATAGCCTGCTCATTCGCTGCTTTTGGAAATTTAACTGATCGTTTCCAAATTTTTCAAAACCTCCATCCCGCTTTAATAACCAATCGCGAAAAATAGTACCGGTAAGTTTGAATGTCATTAGAACATGGACCAACAACAGGACAAATACCTGAACCTATCTCCGATTTTAATTTTTTAAAAGTATAACCGGCACTTATAAGCAGGGCATCTGAATTGTTAAATCCAAATTTGTAACCAGCCCCTGCATCATAATACAATCCACCGCCAAACCTATCCTGCAAGGGATAACTATTCCACTGTCCCGCATCATCCTTTTCTATCCAATCATAATTATAACCAACATCTCCATACAAAAAAGGGCTCCTTTTACTTTTACCGAACTCATGCCTGATATCAATAAATATGGGAATACTGCGATAGCGGTAATAATCAAGTCCTGCACCCACTCCCAGAAATGAGTTTTGATAACTTCCACCTAAAATTGTCTGCAATGCAGCCGATGTACCTTTACTGCCATTCAATAAACCAATAGAAGAAATTGACTGTAACCGCACTGTTTTATTTGAATGCTGCGCTGTGCAATTATATATTACGGAGCAAAACAATAAAAATAAAATAACACATTTCTTATCTAAGCACATCGTTCTTAATTTATCATTCAGAATTCAATATCATTAACTTAAGTATGATTAACATAACGCTAATTACTCTGCCCATCCCAGTTTACTCAACAACTTCACATCGTTTGTATTGGTATAATCGTATTGACGTAATCCATCTTTAGAAACAACAATTGCAAGTTTATTGTAAGCAATGACGTCATAAGTTTCAAAACCTTTAAAATGACTTATCATTTTAAGATTCTTAACATCGGATGCATCATACATTTTCAGTCCATCGGTACCATCACAAATAAATAAACTATTTCCATCTTTAGACAAACCATGCGGACCCGTCATAGGATAAGATTTTATTAATGAGGGTGCGGTAAGTGATGATATGTCCAATACATCCAATTGGTTAGATGCGCTGGAACATCTGGCTCCGCTGCTAAGCGTAACAAATGCATATTCATCATCTGCTATAACCGGGTCACAGGCAGTTATATGACTGAATTGGCCGATTTTTGAAGGAGAACTTTCATTAGCAACATTATAAATGAATACGCCTGCATTAGAGCCGATAAAAAGTTTGTCTTTAAAAGGAAAAATAGTTTCAATGCCCCAACCCATTGAAAGGTTATTAACGCTGACTGGATTGTCGGGAGTGGTTATGGAGTATACATTAAGACTTGTTTCGCTTACAGTGTAAAGGCTGTTTTTTACAATTGAAAACCGCGCCATAGAACCGCCCATTCCAAAAGGTGATGGTGATGCATTCTGAGAGGCAGATGAATAGGAAGCCAGGGAAGAAAATACCATGCAACTGGCACATCCCCATATAGTGGTGCTTCTATCGTCTTGTTCACTTACAGTAGTGTCTCTACTGATCCAATCAGTGATTACTTTACTTTTATCAGCAACAAACCCATTACTGTATATACGCTCAGGGAATGCGTTATCAATTATTTTTTTTACAGTAATGTGCAAAGGATCCGTGATATCTATTGTTACCAGGTCAGTATATAGATCTGCGTATAGGATGTTCCCCTTCACTGCAAGGTCCATATTGCCTGGAATGTCAATGAACTTAACATTTACAGGAGCGGCAGGATTGCTGTTATCAATTACATGGATGCCTTTGTCTATTTCATTGAGAAAAATATACTGTCCACGGATAAAAATTTTTCCAGGATTGGTAATATTTTTTGAAACATTGCTTTGAATGTTGGCACGTACTTCGCCGGTGGTTCTGTATATAGGACTATATACCTTATAGGTGCGGGTTATCTTGTCTTTTAAACAGCCAGGTAATAATAGCGCGTAATAATTTAAATATGTTTCTCATACCATTTTGTTTTAAAAGTTGACAGTCAAATTGAAATCGCCGTTGCATGCATTGTTATTTTTTGCCAAACAACAGGCTTGCTTTTAAACCAGGAAATAAAAAGTGTTTTCCTGTAGCTGTTTTATCAGTAAAAACATTACTGAGACTGTATTGTATTTGAGGCCCGGCCTGCAACATAAATTTCTTGTTTGCCGATAATTTAATAGGCAGCCCTGTAATGATATTAAACTGCGTTTTATTAAGAAGCTGGTTGTTCTTATAATAAACACCCGCGTTAGTATCAAATTGCAACGCATTACTTGCAATAAGCCTGGAAAGCGAAAATCCAAAATCCCAATATAACGGAGACTTCCAATTTACTGTTAACCGCGTTTGTAGCACAACAGGTATTTCAATATAATGGTATTTATTAATGTACCTGCCTGCATCGCCCATGCGAAAATACTGGTTGAATGCCTGTTGATTTGCAGCAATCGGCGATCGGATTAAAAGAATGCTGTCTACTTTTTTTCCAACTGTCGTGGAAGTACTGTAGAAGGTATAATTAATACCAAGAGAAACAGCAAATCTTGCCGACAAATCTTTTCTTATAAAAGCTCCCGCGGAAAACCCGGCGGAAGCACGTGCCGGATAAGGCTCCTTGTATACAGGGTTTGCTGACTGGCTAGGATTGGCAAGAAATTGATTGGAACT
>CAXSIE010000564.1:0-3255 GCA_964237295.1 uncultured Flavihumibacter sp.
GGGCTACCGCTGAACGATCATTAAAAACCTATTGTTATTATATATAAATATTCTGATGAGCATGAGTTGTATATTGAATTTCTTTAGTGTTTATTTTAACAACAGCGTACACAAAGACAAGGAAGCATAGAAGGAGTATATGCTTTACCAATGGCTTAATAATAATTACAATTTGTAAAAAGTATATCAAATCAATGAAAAATTTTATTGAATAATAAGTATTAACAATTAAAATTTGTTTTATAAGCCCTAAAAACTTTCAGCAGATTTTCAAAAGTATTAATTTAATTCCCAAAACTTTTTTTGTTAAATAATTTTATACAATGAAATTAATTGTTTATGTTGATGATGATGAAGAAGACTTCTTTTTATTCAAAAAAGCAGTTAATGAAATTTCTGATTTATACAGTGTTTTACACGTTAAGTGTTCTGAAAATTTATTCGATCTGATTAAAGTCATTAAACCCAGTTTTATTTTTTTGGATATCCACATGCCGGTTATTAACGGAGTAGATTGTTTGAAGAATATAAGGTCTGCCAAAAAGTATGATGGCATACCGGTTATTATCTATTCATCTTACAAGAATTATCAGGAAATATCTTATAGTAATAAGGCAAATTATTACCTGGTTAAGCCCGATTCATTTGCGAAAATTTTAGCCAGTCTTAATTCAATCCTTACTTATAACTGGGCAGATAATTTTTATCCTTCGAGCATAAAATTGATTGAATCAGTTACCTGAAAATTTACAGCGGAAGTATAATATAAAATGATGCACCTTCGTCTTCTGTTGCTTTGGCATAAATGAGGCCGTGATGAAACACTACTATTTTTTTACATAATGCCAAACCAATACCTGTTCCGGAAAATCTTCTTCGGTTGTTAAGACGTTGAAAGATAGAAAAAATTTTTTCAGCATATTCCTGCCTGAACCCTATACCGTTATCTTTAAAAATTATTTCTGTATAAAGCAAATCCATATTAAGCTGTAATGCAATCACTTCTTCCAACGGCAAAGTTCTTGAAGTAACATCTATAACCGGCTTCCTGTCATCGCTTGTAAATTTTAATGCATTGCTTAAAAGGTTATAAAAGAGCTGGTATATCTGCATGGGAACAAGTTTCAACTGCGGCAGATTACTGTAATGAAAAATGGCATTTTTTTCTTTAATTATTATATCAAAATCTTTTAAGACATGGTCCAGCACTACATTTAAATCTATAGTTTCAAAAGCCTCCTGGGGACGTAGGAGTAATGAATAATCAAGCAGATTATCAATTAACGTAGACATCTGTTCTGATGCATTTTCAATTTTTAACATATAATCCTGGGCTTCTTCAGGCAATTGCTCTTTATATTTTTTATTAATCAGGCTTGAATAAGTGCGGATCTTTCTTAAAGGCTCCTGTAAATCATGGGTGGCTATATATGCAAACTGTTCCAGGTCATAATTGGAATGTTCTAAAACAAAATTTGCCTGCTGTAGGTCATAAGTTCTTTCCTGCACTTGTTTTTCCAATTGCTCTTTCATTGTTTTCTGGTTGTGAATATTTGTTGTTGAGCCAACCCACAAAACAATTTTTCCTTCATTATTTCTTTGAGCCAGTGCCCTGCTTAACTGCCATGTAAAATTTCCATCGCGGCGTCTTAAACGGTGTTCAGCAATAAATTCTTCCCCGGTTTCTATAGATTGTTTCCAGAGCTGGCAGGTAATTTCCCTGTCTTCTGGAAAAACAATATTAATCCAGTTACTGTCTTTAAGGTTTTCAGATGTCAAACCTGAGGATTCATAAAAAACATGACTGAAATAGTTCAGGTTGCCATCAGCATCGGCTGTCCAGATTTGCTGTGGGATAGTATCTGCTAAAAAACGAAAGCGTTTAGTAACCTCTTCAGCTTTCTGCTGAGCTCTTTTTTCCTCGTTGATATTTATGCAGATAACCATTATGTTTTCAGGAATGCCTTCCTGGTTTTCCAATAAAGAAAAGCTGTTCCTGACCCATACCGTTTCCATAAGCTTGTTTTGATACCGGCTCTCGATAGTAACATAATTGGCTGTTCTTTTTAACAGATCGTTCCAAAGGGCTGTAAAAGTTTGTACATCTTCCGGATGGATATTATGAAGGAACTTTTTACCAATCAGTTCTTCTGCATTGTAGCCTGTTATTTTGCAGAATGATTGATTGCATAGTATAATAAGGCCTTGAAGATCTGCTATTGCCATGCCTGTAAAAGCATGCTCAAATGCAGCAGTAAATTTTTGTCCCATCCCGAAGTTGGGGAGAGCTGTTTTATTGGTGATGTTAGTGTCTTCCTTCAAAATATAGATTCCTCAATATTATTCTGCTAATGCTTGTTCAGGCAATCGGATCATAAACATGCTTTCCTATTTCTCCTGTAATGGTATGGCAATTACAATTACCGCCCCATTCTTTACTTCCATCTGTAAAAAATTCACATTTCCATATAGGGGCCTCATGTTTGATCCGATCTATTATATACCTGTTAGCTGTAAAAGCTTCATGGCGATGTGCTGAAGCGGTTATTACAACTACTGCGCTTTCACAAACAGGTACCTTGCCTATCCGGTGAGTAGCCATGGCTATGGTAAGGTTCCATTTTGATTTAGCCTCCGCAATAATTTCTGCAATCATCCTGGATGCAATAGTAGCCTGTGCTTCATATTCCAGGTACTCAACATCCTTTCCATTGCTATGATTTCTTACATCCCCGCTGAATAAAACGATGGCACCGGCTTTAGGATGGTGCGAGCTGGCCAGAAGGGCTGCAATATCAATGGGCGCTTCGGTTATATATACCGGATCATCCACCGCTTCCCGGCGGGATAACATAGATAGTGTCATTGTCCTGTAATTGAAAATCGTTATCAATAAAATCATCCTTAACCGCAAAGCGGCAAATATTTAATAAGCTACCCGCAGCGGGGTTCAACTGAATAAGGTGTTCTTTCAAACCTGTTATGCCGCCGATACTTTCGGGAAGTTCAAATTCTTTCTCAAAATAATTTTTCAAAACTGCAAATACCTGTACTCTCATAACTCCAATTTGATTGTATTATCAGTAACCGATATGTAACGCTTTTTAGAATAATTTATAACAAATAGATCTATCCTGGTTCTTGAACTAAGGTACATCACATATTAATTCATCTTTCCAATAATTAGAAAACTACCACCTCAATTGATCCCCGCATTTAATAATGCCATTTCCCTTGTGCAGCAAATACTGCCCG
>CAXSIE010000565.1:0-3251 GCA_964237295.1 uncultured Flavihumibacter sp.
CAATGATGTTTTGTGATGGCTCACTATCTAAACCCACAAGGATAACACCATAAGGTTCATTGGATGAAATATAAAATAAGACGTCTATTTTGCCATCAGGCACATTAATAACAGATTGCGCATGGTCTGAATGATTTGTAAGCATCCAGAAACTTTCCACAAAGTCAAACAGGTGTAGCGGTGGCCTCTGGTATGTAACATCAATGTCAACCATTTTCTTAAAGGTTATACTAATGAACAATATTATAAACGAAAGGTGGATGACAAGATAAGTGAAGTTTTTTTAATAAATAATATGTTGAAAGTAGGGGAAAATCAGAGCCGGTGCAGGCGGTGTAGGACATTTCGCCATTCAGATCGCTAAATACTTAGGTGCTACGGTGGTTGCCACGTCCTCTGGTAAAAATCGGGATTTTATCTTGTCACTGGGCGCTGACCAGCATATCGATTATACGACCGAAAAGTTTTATGAAATGCGCAGCGATATAGACGTTGTTCTGGATACGATCGGTGGAGAAACCCGGGAACGTTCCATTGACGTGGTTAAAAATGGCGGTACCATTGTCACTATCATTCCCCCACTCCCGGAAGGTCTTGAGGAGAAAGCCCGGCAAAGAGGCGTAAATCTGTCTCTGCAAATTGGACAGGGAAGCAAGGAGGGCATGGAAGCGCTGGCTGAGCTTTTGCGCACAGGTGCACTAAAAGCGCACGTTTCGGCCGTTTATCCGTTTTCCCAAATGGCCGATGCGCATACCGCCATAGAAAGCAAACGAACCGTAGGAAAGATCGTTGTTGAGATTTAAAGTTCATAACTTCTCAGTACAATGATGCAGCAGCCACTTCGGTTTAAAACGATCAGCGAGTTTCATAAGTTAGAAACCTGCCAAAGGCGGAGCATCCGCTGATCAGCATTATCAACGTCTCCGGAAGTTGTTCTACGCATTGTACACAGTTGCAGTTTGGAAATGAGAAACTACTTTAAACCGCTTCTAATGAGCTTTATGGCAGCTTGTAATTCTTTGTCTTCACCTTTTAAAATATCATTGATTGTCATATTAACTGTATAGTCAGGCATTGTACCTCTACCAATGTTCTTTGAAGAGTCAACGTAGTTAAAATATTTTTGTAAAGGAACGCTTATAATAAAATCAAATGGTGGTATTTTAGTTTCTGGAATCATTCCGCTGTTATTACCCTGATAACCACCTCCCGTTTCCTGCCCAATAAAAGTTGCTTTTTTGTTGTATGATAATATTGCTGCAACATCTGCACAAGATGACATACAAAAACCATTAATTAGAATGTAGGTCTTCCCGTTATAATTGTTTTTTGCGGATTTTTGTTCTTTATAAAAATCGAAATCCCGAACCCTCCTTGCTTTTTGCCATAACCACATACTGTCTTTTTGAACAGGTTTTCTGTAAAAGAGCTTTAAAAAAATTCCTTTTATTTCTTTTGCTATGGCCTCCGTTACTTCTATTCTATCCCAATAGCGGAAGGGTTTATTAAAGAAGTAACTTGCAAAATAGGCAGCATAAGCATCTGAGCCACCGGTGTTGTCTCTTAGATCCACAACAAGGTTCTGAATATTTCCTTCTTTAATCTGGGCAAAAGTCTCGATAATAAACGATTTAAACTCCTGCCTGCTTTTTTTTATAACTGACTTTGAAAAGGTATGAATGGTTAAAATACCGATATTATTTTCAATCTTGAATTCCAATTGTTTTGACCTTTGAGGTTCCCTTAAAAAGCCGTCTTGTATTATGTCATTAAATTTCTGTCCTTTAAGCTGATAAGATACTTCGATGTTGTTTTGACTTACTACGGTTGTAAAATTTTCTGTAGGGTCAATAAGCCTGTACCAACTTGGAAATTGTAAATATAGAGCCCGGTATTTCATAGTTGTATTATAACCGTCTGACGGAATTAGAGGAAGCAATTGAGAAATTATTTTTTCAATGCTTTGTCCATTGATGCTTAAAATTTCTTCGCCCTCTGCTATGGAATTCATAGAGGAAAAGTTTTTTACTACATAAGCTTTACTTCCATCAAAATAAAGCTGGAACGGAAATATATTTGGCAGTTGATTTAAATAGTTCCCATACTCTTTTGGAAGAGATACTCCTGTATGCAGACAATGAATTTTGGAAATGATCGGCTTAAATTTTCGGAAAGATTCTAATACAGTGAGTGAATCTTTAACAGTCATCTTAACCGAGTCAATATATTTTTTAAATTCATCTTTGGAATTGTATCTGTAAAAACCCGGATGTTTAATGCTCAATTCCTTTGTCCACTTATCAATAACATTTTTAACTGTGTCAGCTGAAAACTTTTGATAAGCAAATTTGGAATCTTGTGTCTGGGCAATTGAGATGTATGCAACAAAAAAAGTTGAAATAAGCAATAGTAAGGGTCTTGTCATTATCTTTTTTATTCCAAAATAGCCTATTAAGTGAAAAAGAATTGTTAACGCAGGAGTCTTTTACAATTACAGAGAGTAATGAATATAGAGCCTAGTTCGTTGTAGTTTCTAAGGGGTTACCTGCGGATGAATATTAAATCTAATGGTTAATTTCAAAATTAATAACAGCCATAGTTTGTTTGTTAAAATAAAGCTGCACCTTTTGTATTGGTTTTAATGCGGTATAAAAACGACCCTGCAGTAATATAAAGCGAAGCGCCATCGTTTCCCCATGCGCAGTTGGAAATAATTTCATCTGTTTGTATGGTGCCGATAAGCTTGCCGTCCGGTGCTATAATCAATAATCCGCCCGGCCCGCTTGCCCATACATTACCATCCCTGTCAACTTTTAATCCATCAGTTACTTCCGTAGCCTGCCTGCGTGGTAAAGCTGATGCGTCAAAGAATAGTTTACCCTTGTCTACACTGCCATCATCCTTAAAAGAATAAATGTTTATATGAGGGTTTATTTTATCGGAAACCGAAACAAATAATTGCTTCGGGTCATTGGAAAATGCAATACCGTTTGGCCAAACAAGGTCGCTGATCAGCAACCTGCTTTTTCCGCTTTTCATTCTTTTGCGGAAGGCCGTATGGAGGATCAGAGAAATACACGGAACCATCTGCTTTTATTGCTATATCGTTAGGGCTGTTATAACGCCTGCCTTCGAAGTTGTCGGTAACAGTTGTTAAACCATATCTGGCATTAAGCGTATAAGAGGAAATTCGCCTGTCGCCATGTTCACATATTAATAAATGTCCATTTTTATCTACAGCTAATCCATTA
>CAXSIE010000566.1:0-3248 GCA_964237295.1 uncultured Flavihumibacter sp.
AACGATCTGCGCGAGCCGTTCCTGCGTCCGCCATGGCTGCCCGGCGTAGTTGTATAAATAGATCATGTGCTGGATAGGCTGGTTTCCATGAGCATACTGTCCCATATTCATAATCTGCATCTCGCGTATTTCATGAATTACGCCACGGTAATAACTTTCATCGAATACCGGAGCCATTAAAAAAACAGAATCCAGCATTTTAATAAACATATCTTTTCCTCCCATAAGGTTAGAAAGGCCTTTAATGTCATGAAAAACACTCCAGCTATAATGCCAGCTGTTTCCTTCTGTGAATGCATCACCCCATTTGAAAGGATTAAAAGGAGACTGAAAACTGCCATCCTGATTTTTACCGCGCATCAGTTTGGTTTCTGGATCAAAAAGATTTCGATAGTTCTGGCTGCGTTTTGCATAAAGATCAATTTCCTCTTTAGGGCGGTTTAAGGCTTTTGCCAATTGATAGATAGTAAAATCGTCATAGGAATATTCAAGAGTTCGGGCCGCATTCTCATTGATTTTCACATCAGGAACATATCCGAGTTCATTATAAAACTTAACGCCTTTACGCGCCACAGCCGTTAGCGGGCCTTCATTGTTGGCATCTTTCAGCAAAGCCTCATATAAAACATTTATATCGTACCCGCGAATACCTTTGATATAAGCATCGGCCACGATAGAAGCGGAATTATTTCCTACCATAACGCTGCGATAACCCGGACTCGACCATTCAGGCAAAAATCCTCCTTCCTTATAATCATTTATCAAACCCTGCTGCATTTCCTTGCTAATGGAAGGATACATGAGGTTCAGGAAAGGGTATAATGCCCTGAAAGTATCCCAGAAACCGGTCCCGGCAAACATATAACCGGGTAACACCTTGCCGTTATAAGGACTGTAATGCACTATTTTTCCGGAAGCTTCCGTTTCATAATGCTTCTGCGGAAACTGCAGCGTACGGTAGAGGCATGAATAAAAGGTACGGATCTGGTCTGTAGAACCACCTTCAACCATCAGCCTGCCCAACTGTTTGTTCCAGGCATTCTTAGCTTTCTGTTTTGTAGTTTCAAAATCGTCACCGGCCAGTTCCATTTTCAGGTTGATATCTGCCTGCTCATAACTGATAAATGAGGAGGAAGCTTTAACCTTAACCTGCTCGCCTTTGTTGGTTTTAAATCCTACAATGGCGCCCGCATGCGTTGCCTGCATTTCGAGCGTATCACCTGCCAATTGGTTATCATGCCAGGTATGAGCAATTGAAAAAGCTTTATTAAAATAGATAACAAAATAATTCTTAAATCCATCAGGCACGCCGCCGCTGTTACGGGTAGTATATCCAATTATCTTCCTTTCTCCGGGTATTATTTTAACGTAAGAGCCTCTTTCAAACGCATCTACCACAATAAACGAACTGTCAGATTTAGGATACGTAAACCGGAACTGTGCAGCTCTTTCCGTAGGAGTAATTTCAGTAGTAACATCCGCATCTGCCAAATAAACACTGTAATAATAAGGCTTAACCACTTCGGCCTTATGAGAAAACCAGCTTGCTCTTGCCTCTTCTGTAAAAACCATTTTCTTGGTAACAGGCATAAGTGAGAACATGCCATAGTCATTCATCCAGGGAGAAGGTTGATGTGTTTGTTTAAAGCCGCGAATTTTATCGGCACTATACGTATATACCCACCCATTGCCATTCACTCCTGTTTGAGGCACCCAGAAGTTCATACCCCATGGCACACATATAGACGGGTAAGTATTACCGTTAGATAAACTTGGCTTTGAGTCTGTTCCCATCAGGGGATTGACCCATTCTACCGGGTCTTTGATCTTACCCACCATCTGGCAAAAAACATTCATACAACTTAATACCGTTATTAAAAACAACCCGGTTCTTTTCATAATAAAACAATTCATTTTTTGTACCTCAATGCAATATAGATATTTATAAAATCCATGAAGTTCACTTAACAGGTCATAGTGCACTTCATCTCTTTCTGAATTTCATTCGTTTGAAATTCATGAAGATACTGCATTCGTAGAAGTTGTTAATCCAATGATAACATTTAAATCGCAAGAAAATTCCATTACTACATCTTAATAACTATAATAATAATATGGCAGAGGACATTTATGAATATATCAATAAATCATAAAAGAAAGTTGCCTTCTATATTAAGGTAGAAAAATTATTCCGGGAACTTATAATATTACCTAAATATAAAAATGGTGCCTTCCTTCTTAAGGAAATGGAGTTGGCTAACACAAATAGGAAGTAACTTAAAGCTAAAAGAGTAACTCACCCATTTAATTTTGCGAAAGGCTGATATGACTCAGGCGACCGGCCTATTGAATACAATCTAATTAGTGTTAAGTTAAGTACGAGATGACGTGTCGTGTTGAAGTTTTTTTTTAACGCAGAGAACAGCCAGAGGAGGAAACACAGAGAAGGCATAGAGAAATTCCTCTGTGCTCTCCGTGTTTCCTCCTCTGGCTGTTCTCTGCGTTAAAAAAATGTTTGAACTGAAGAAAGACTGTGCGTCACATTAAGTTTAACTTGACACTAGATATATTGATCTGATAAATTACTTGCTCCATAGAGATAAAGAAACAAACCAGTTGCTTCGTTTAACTGCTTTTTAACAATCGCAGAATTCAAATGTTTTTAATTTTAAGTTTCTTTTAATAAAATTACATTTATAACATATTATAAATTAATTGAAACTATTTTTTTTATTTTAGAAACAAGTTGTAAGTTTGAACATGCAATTACAGGCCCCTGATCCTGATTTGTTATAAGCGATTAGAATTCGCCGGATAAAAACATTGCTTTTGTTTCTCCATTTTAAAGCTTTAAAAACACTTGTTTTTATCACAGTTTAACCTTAGAAATTAACCCACACTATTTGTTGTGTTGCCAAATTTTAATTAGTATAATCAAAAACAAAATCTGCTATATGATGAAACAAACTTCAATTAAATTTATCTATTTATTCTTTTTGTCTTTTCTGCTGTTTATATCTTCCCAGGCACAGAATAGAAAAATAACCGGTACGGTTAATGATAATACCGGCACAGCCCTTCCTAATGTTTCTGTGCAGGTTAAGGGCTCGAAAGCAGGTACGCTTACCGATGCTAATGGTGGCTTTAACGTGAACGTTCCCTCCACTAATTCCAAACTGGTTTTTAGTTTTGCAGGTATGACGACACAGGAAATTACAGTTGGCGATAGGGCTACTTTTAACATTCAA
>CAXSIE010000567.1:0-1013 GCA_964237295.1 uncultured Flavihumibacter sp.
TTATCCTTCCGGCCTTGCCCAAACAAAGTGGTTTGATTATTATTGCCAGCACTTTAATACGCTTGAATTAAACGTAACTTTTTATCGTTTTCCGCAACTTAAAACACTGGAAGGATGGTATTATAAAAGTCCGGACGATTTTATTTTTTCTGTTAAGGTGCCGAGAATCATTACACACTATAAAAAATTCATTGAAACTGAAAAATTAGTAAGCGATTTTTACGCGGTTATCAAAGAAGGACTTAAAGATAAATTAGGAGTAGCCTTATTTCAACTACCTCCGGTTTATTCTTACAACGAACAAAGATTGGAAGCTATCATTCACAACCTTGATCCACAGTTTACCAATGTAGTTGAGTTTAGACACAACAGTTGGTGGAATACCAACGTTTATCAAAAACTGGCAAAACACTCCATAAGTTTTAGTGGCATGAGCCATCCCTCATTACCTGAACATGTTATTGAAAATACTAAAAATTTATATTACCGGTTTCATGGCGTTCCTGATTTGTATGCATCAGCCTACGATGAGACATTTTTAAAGGACTTCTGCGATTCTATAACCGGTTCCGGTAATACGCGTAAGGCATATATTTATTTTAACAACGACATTGGCGGCTCGGCAATACGCAATGCATTATTTATGAAAGATCATTGTTACTCACTAAACACCAAAAAATGAATTGATCCGGATTAATTCAGCGCCTTTTTAACGTTAAACTTTATTGTATCGAACATTTTTAACGCAGGCTTTTTTACTTTCTTTGTTTCCCTTATAATATTTTTAGCTACCGATTTTGATTTTTTATCGAGGTCATGCTTTATTCCCTTTACTTCATTTACAACTGGTGCTTTAATTTTTTTTATCTCCTTCTTAACTGCATTTTTACCATTTTCGTTGTTTTTGTATTTATTGATCAATGGCTTAAATTCCCGGGTTTTATTTTTCTTTATTTTCTTTTTACCAGATTTTTTAAACAATAACATAGTTAATAATACGGCTGCAGAAATAC
>CAXSIE010000567.1:1023-3242 GCA_964237295.1 uncultured Flavihumibacter sp.
GAGCCGTGGATGCATGCAGGTTTTTAGGAGGGATATGAACTACTCCGGAATCATCCATCAGTGCCGGCTGATTGGTATAGCGGCCTGCCGTTGGTACTGAAGATTTTTGAAAGCTGACAACCAGATTGTGGAGTGATTTCCGCATATCAGCACCCCGCAAAGGGCGGCCATGGCCCGATGCAAGCACTTCGGGTTCCAGGTTAGCCAGTTGTTCTACCGATGATGCAGCAGATACCCAATCACTCGTAAAATATTTAGGAGGTCCGGAAAGTTTTTTAAGCTGGAACATGGTAGAAAGAGCCGATTCGGCTTTTGTAGTTACTACTGCATCCCCGGCAATAAGCACTTTATCGGAGTCGCGAAACAGGCTTATATGTCCAGGTGCATGGCCCGGAGTATGAATATATTGCCATTCAGGCAAACCCGGTATTTTTCCACCCTGAGGCAACGAAACCACCCTGTCTTTTATATTAATCGGTCCTTTAGGATACAGGAAAGAAAGATCGGCCATTAAACCTCCCCTGACTCCAGGATCAGCCGGTGGATAAGAAGACATTCCGGTAAGGTAAGGAAGCTCCAGATGATGCACATAAACAGGAACATTCCATTCTTTGGCCAGTTTTTTTACAGCGCCAACATGATCAAAATGCCCATGAGTAAGTATAATGCCCGCAGGACGGCTGCCTGCTCCGAATAATAATTCAGCCATTCCCTTAATTTTTGAGCCGGACCAACTAACACCTGTATCTACCAGCCACCAGTTATTTTCAGGGGGATTATTTATAACGTAAAGATTTACAAAAATATCCTTCATTCCCCACACACCGGGCGCTACAATAAACAGGTCAATGTTGCCATTCTTTATTTTTGTTTGCATAATAAGTGAATTTATAAATGGAGTTAAGGTTCCTATCTTATTAAAATTAGCTAAAAAGCATGCCAGCGTAAATTATCGCCACCTAATTCAGCTTCTCCAACGCATCAATAATTCTGGTATACCCTTCTTCAATTTTCTGCATGTTATTGGCGAAAGAGATACGGATGCAATCAGGTTCGCCAAAGGCCCGGCCGGTTACTGTGGATACAAACGCTTTATTGAGAAGATACATACAAAGGTCATCGGCATTAGCTATCACATCATAACCATCTTTTTTTCCAAAGTATTGGCTTACTACCGGAAAAATATAAAATGCTCCATCCGGTATTGAACATTGAATACCCGGAATCCTTTGTATCAGCTCCAGCACCCGGTGTTTTCTTCGTTCAAATTCATGAACCATTTCCAACGTTGGTGTAAGGTCTGTAGTAAGTGCAGTTATTGCTGCCCGTTGGGTAACTGCATTTGCACCACTGGTGATCTGGCCCTGCAATTTTTCACATGCTTTTACCACTTCAACTGAGCCCGCTACATAACCTAAACGGTAACCTGTCATTGCATAACCTTTGCTAAGGCCGTTGATGATCACTACCTGGTTCTTTAAAAAATCAAATTGGGCAATGCTTTCATGCTTGCCGACAAAATTTATGTATTCATAAATTTCATCCGACATAATATAGATCTCAGGATGCGATTTAAAAACTTCCGACAAAGCTGTTAACTCTTCTTTGCTATATACACATCCTGTAGGATTGTTTGGAGAGGAAAACATGAACAACTTAGTCTTGGGAGTAATGGCTGCTTCCAGTTCCGGAGCTGTTATTTTATAACCGTTTTGTAAAGATGTATTTACTAATACCGGAATCCCTTCATTAAGTTTTACAATTTCCGAGTAAGTTACCCAGTACGGTGTAGGTATAATTACTTCATCGCCTTTATTAACAACCGCCATTACCAGGTTGGCAATGCTTTGTTTGGCACCTGTAGATACAATGATGTTTTCAGGTTTATAATCAAGATTGTTATCTCTTTTTAATTTGGTGCATACGGCTTCTCTTAAATCAAGATAACCCGCCACCGGAGTATAATGTGAAAAATTTTCGTCTATTGCTTTCTTGGCAGCTTCTTTAATATGAGTGGGTGTATCAAAGTCAGGTTCACCCAGACTGAGGTCTATAACATCTACCCCTTTTGACCTTAATTCTCTTCCAAGTTTTGCCATTTTTAATGTTTCGGGTTCGCTAAACCACGACAACCTTGATGATAGTTCCATACTTAGATCCGTACACAGACGGTGATTAGTTTAATTGTGATGAATATTTTATTAGGCGTCATTTTGACG
>CAXSIE010000568.1:0-3233 GCA_964237295.1 uncultured Flavihumibacter sp.
ACACTAAAATCGGAAAATATATCACTATAACGCCTTCCCTGGCTTATATCAATTCAGATAATAAGAAGCCGCTGAAAGGCGCCTCCGGTTACCTGCTCGATTTATACGCATGGCCGGTTAATAATGACATTACCAATTACCAGGATGCCAAAGGAAATAAACTATTGCTGTTTAACAGTAACTATAATGTGGATTACGATAATCCGATATGGAGTGCTTATCACAATACCAGTGGCGACAAAAGCAACAGGTACGTAGCTACGTTAGGTATCGATTTCAATCCCTTCAGCTGGTTATCTATAGCCGGAAGATTTGGGTATGACACCTATAAAACAGATGGATACCTGTTTACCCATCCCCAGTCTTATTTAGTATCTGTGTCAACCGGTGGTTCCCTTGACAACTATTATAGAACTTACAAAGGATACAATCATACTATCACGGCAACTGCCAAAAAAGAGGTTGGCAAATTTACGGCAAGATTACTGGTCGGTACCATGTGGCAGGATCTTGAAACACAACAATTCGGGGTGGCGGGAACCCACCTGATAGATTCCTCACGCACCGATAGCAGCAATACTCTTGCTAGTACCCGGACCCGGCTGCTGAGAAACTACTTCGGATTGCCAAACCTCAGCATCATAAGGGAACTGGCCTATTTTGGGGAAGCTACCATCGGCTATAACAACGTAGTATTCCTTTCTTATTCGCATCGCTTTGAAACAGCTTCGGTGCTGCCAAAGCAAAACAGGAACTATAATTATCCCGGAGCCAGCTTAAGTGTGATCCTTTCCGATATATTTCCGTTCCTTAAAAGAGGCAATATTCTCGACTTCGCCAAGTTAAGAGGGTCTCTTGCCAGTACCGCCAGACTCAACGACCCTTACTCCAATCAATCGGTATTTGTAAATAATCAGAGCAGTTCCATTGTTCCGGGTTTTACCTATGGATACACCAATGCAAACCCGGACCTGCATCCTGAAAGACAACGCACTTATGAAGTGGGAACTGAACTAAGATTTTTAAACAACGCCCTTACCATGGAAGCAGCCTATTACAACACACTTTGCCTTGACCAGATCAGCCAGGGCTACCGGGCAAGCTATGCAACAGGCTATATATTAAACACCGGTAATGTATCATCCCTGCGCAACCAGGGTGTAGAATTAACATTGACGGCCAACCCGGTAAAGACCAGCAATTTTAACTGGAACATCAATTTTAATTTCAACCACATGTGGAGCAAGGTATTAACATTGCCGTTGGCGATAGGCATTAAAAATGATTACTATAATTCAGATACTTATTTCTCCGGTAACGTAAGAGGCGGACTGGTTCGTGGCTATTCTACAGGAACTATTACGGGCTACGGCTATCAGAGAAATAAAGACGGACAAATTCTTATCAATCCCGCGAATGGACTCGCGTTGCTTGAAAATATCAATTATGTAAGAGGCGACAGAACGCCGAAATTTACACTGGGTACTTTAAACTCATTCCGCTACAAGAACTTTACTTTTAATTTTTTATGGGATCTTAAAGTTGGCGGGGACATTTATAACGGAACAGATTATTTTCTTACCACACTGGGCAAAAGCGCCAGAACGGCAAACAGAACAACCCCTATCGTTGTGGAGGGCATATTGAATGATGGTTTGCAAAATACTGACCATCCCACTAAAAACACCATTGTAGTTTCTCCGTACTTTCTGAATACTTACTACGGCTCCACTTCCTTACCAGATGAGGAGTTTGTTCAAAAGAATGTAAACTGGCTGCGGTTAAGGGATGTAACCCTTGCTTATACGCTGCCTCAGAAACTATCCCATAAAATTAAGGGGATGAAATCTTTGAGTGTTTTTGTTACCGGTAATGACCTGGTTTTAATTACGAATTATGCAGGTGCCGATCCTGCTGTTAACGCTAACAATCCAGGCACCAATGGGGTTGGATCCTATGGTATGGATTATGGCAGTCCGCCCACACCATTGAGTTTGAGTTTTGGGTTACATGCCAGTTTTTAATTATAAAAATAACAAACTATAATTTTTTTTGTATGCAGTATAGAAGGTCCATATTTTTTACAGGGATAGCAGGTTTTTTGTTAATAGCTTCCTGCGCAAAAAAAATCGATGACGCTTATCTGAATCCCAACGCCGCCGTTGTGGAACCGATTGAAACAATATTACCGGGAGTGATAGGCTCTTTTACAGCTTTTTACTCTTCTGCCGGAACCGGCTATGGTGTTCAGGCTGATGATATCCTTCTTGGCCGCTATATTCAATATTGGGGTACGCAGACAACTGGTGAAAATTACGGACAGATGGGTGGTACCAATGGCACGGATGCTACGGGCTCCTTATGGGCTGCTGTGTATTACGGCCATGGGCAGAATGTAAATAAAATAATCCAGTGGGGAACAGAACAGGAAAAATGGGATTATGTTGGCGTAGGCTGGGCAATAAGAGCATGGGGATGGCTTGAATTAACCAACCAGTACGGAGATGCCATTTTAAAACAAGCATTCAATACCAGCCTGCAACAATTTCAATACGACACACAGCCTGAATTTTACGATAGCTGCCGGGCAATATGTTTCAGGGCTTTGAATTTTTTAAACAGAACGGATGGTAAGGTAAGTAAGGATAACCTTGCTATAGGTGATTATTATTTTTATAAAGGCGATGTAAATAAGTGGAAAAAATTTGTTTATGGAACACTGGCCCGCTCCTATATAGACATCAGCGTAAAAGATATTTTTAAAAATAACAACTTTGCCTATGCAGATTCTGCAATTAAATATGCAAGTCTTGCCATGACTTCCAATGAAGATAATGCAGTGGTTAGTGTTGCCGGCGGACTTACTTCACAGGTAAATAATTACTTCGGGCCATTCAGGGGTAATTTCGGCGCTATCAGGCAGTCGTCATACATTGCCAATTTAATGTCCGGACTTAACAGCAGTGCATTTACTAACGTGCCTGATCCAAGGGCATGGTATAAACTGCGTGAAAATAAAAGCGGCGCTTTCAAGGGGTTTACGCCATGGTTGGGAACTTCCGGTCTTACTACTGATGATTATCCACAGAATTTCTGGGGTTATACAAATACGGTGGCAGGTGTTTATACGCCTGCCTCCACAGCTGCGCCTACTGTTGATACCAGCCGCTACGTGTATCAAAACGCCAGCCCCTGGCCTATGATGACGGCTTCAGAAATGCAGTTTATCATTG
>CAXSIE010000569.1:0-3219 GCA_964237295.1 uncultured Flavihumibacter sp.
TGGTAACCCAGTTCGTAAGATAACTTCGCATAATTAAAGGAAGCTATTTCGCGCTGGTAATCATTGCTGTTGTTAGAGGTGGTGAAAAGAAAAGCGTTACGGGCATTGGCCTTCTGGTTGGTTTTTAAATAAGCATCGCCTAAAAGATACATGGCGTTTTGTGCAAGAGAATCTTCTTTCCCGCCAAGTTGTTTAAAGCCATCAATGGCTTTAGCATAATTGGATGTTTGGTAATACGAATAAGCGGTTTCATACAGGTCTTCCCGCCTCACTTTTTTTGAACGGTTTACATAATTTTCAAGATAAGGAAGTGCTTTGCCATAGTCCTGTTTTTCAAAGTAGGCGTGTCCTACAAGTTGGCGCAAATCTAGATCGTATACCTGTCCGCCGTTTTTTAATTTATCTTCCGCATAACTAAGCGCCTTATCTTTCTGATTAGTGTTATAATAAATATTGGCAATGTAAAAGGGTATAACAGGAGCATATTCTTTTTCATTCTCAATTACCCTGAAAGCACTGAGCGCATCATTATATTTTCTTTCATTAAAAGCTATGAAGCCGTAATAATAATTCGCGTCAATATAGTTCGGATCCTTTGGTAACTGGCGTATCACATCGAATAAAGGTTTGGCCTGATCAAAACGCTGCATATTAAAATAAGCATAGCCCTGGTGAAATTTCATATCAGCAATTTCACGATTGCTTAAATGTTCTACAGAAGTTTTTTCAAAATAAGAAGCGGCCTGGTAATAATCTTTTTTCCGGAAGTGGTACTCCCCTAAATGGAAGCTCATCATTTCAACACGTGCAATGTTATCGTCCAGGTCTACATATTCTCTGGCCTGATCTACAGCACCGGACTCATTTTGTTTAAGGGCGCAGACAATGGTATAATATTTTATTTCCTGGAAATTCAATGCCTGGTTGCTACGGTCCGTTTCACGCAGCTTAAGATTAAGCTCTTTGAATATAGGATAAGCAAGGCTGTAATATTCTTTCTGATAATATTCCTTTGCCTCTTTAAAACTGGCCTGCGGATCTGATAAAAATCTGGTTTGCTGAGCGGTAACCACCAAACAAAAAGCTGTTACCAATACTGTACAGACGATTTTTTTCATGTGTAATGTATATCTTTTAAAATCTTTCTCCTTTACACAAAGTCTTTTACCAATGTTGTTTTTATTCATTGAGCTTGCCTGCTATAGATTTTGTAATTGCTGTAAGTGGTTAATCAGAGGATACGCTATTACAACGCGGTAAAGTTTCAAATTATTTTAGCGTAAACCAAACATCATTTCAAAGACCTGTGGATAAATGCAAGGATTAACATTTCCTTTTAAATCAATTCAAAACTTTATTTTTGAAAAAAAACCGATAGCATGAGAAGATTTCTTTCGATAAATTATAGTCAGGCAGCTTTTAACATTGCGATGTTGGTGCTTCGTGTTGGTGCCGGGGCTATGGCCATGTCTCATGGCTATAGTAAACTGGTTCATTTCGCCGATATGAAATCAAAATTCATGAACTTTATGGGCATAGGCAGCACCTTTTCACTGATCCTGGTAATTTTTTCAGAATTTTTTTGTTCGATATTTCTTATCATCGGATTGTTTTCCCGTCTGGTGGTAATCCCTTTAATTATCAGCATGGCAGTAGCACTTTTCAAAGCTCATCATGGTGATGTTTTTGGTGACGGAGAAAGGGCAGCATTGTATTTAACCATCTTCACAGCCTTACTTTTATGCGGACCGGGAAAAGCAAGTGTGGATGGAACGATAAGATAATGGTTAATGGTTAACGGTTAGAATCTGTGAATTCAAGATGTTTCTTTCCCATACCCCATACCTCATACCCCATACCCCACACCCCACACCCCACACCCCATACCTAATGTATATATCCGAAACAAAAATACGGGTTCGATACGCGGAGACAGACCAGATGAACAGGGTGTATCACGGTAACTATGCTTTATATTTCGAGCAGGCAAGAACAGAGAGCATCAGGCAGTTAGGACTTACTTACAAAGAAATGGAAGCAATGGATATCATCATGCCTGTTATTGAATTACATTGTAAATTTCTTAGGCCGGCCCATTATGATGACCTGCTTACCGTAAAAGTTATCTTAAAAGAATTACCCGTTGATCACCGGATAGAATTTCATCATGAAGTATATAATGAAAAGGGGAAATTATTAACACTCGGAAATATCGTGCTGTTCTTAATCAACTCAAAAACCATGAAAAAAACCGTTATGCCGGAGGTGCTTATGCAAGCGTTGAAATCATTTTTTAATGATTAAACCCTGTGAGTATCCATTCTCCAGTTTTTGATTGCTTTCTTAATATCATCAGCCTTAAGATTTTCTGAAACAGCTCTCTGAGCCAGTTCAGGCAGTTCTTCTTCGGGTGCAAAACGAAGCGCAATGATCTGTCCTATCCTTAAGCGGCTGTCTAACAATTTACCTGTAAGTACATAATGGCGCAGGTTTTCTTCTGCGCGGATGGCCCTGTCCTGAGCTTTGATGGGAAAGCTTCTTATAAAGAAATAAAATACATCCAAAACAAGTGTTATCAAACAAATCAATAAAGATGAATATAAATTGTAATGATGGTTCCAGGCATATGCAATGTTTAAAAAGGAACCGACGGTAGCAACGAATACGGCCAGCGAAGTTACATAGTGAAAAAGAGGAACCATTTGTTTGTGGTTCTTGTAATTTTGTGATTCCATATTTATTAATTTAAAATGAAGTTATTTTAAAATATCCAGTATCTGCCACATTTTCCTTACCATACCTGCTGCGCTGCCGTCATAATTGTTTACAATGATGGCAAATGTATATTCCATACCGTTTTTACTTTTTATATATCCGGTATAGCTTCTGGCGCCATTGATAGAACCGCTCTTCATAGTAATGCCGTTGATCTCAGGAAGCGCATGATAAAAAGAGTTGAACCAGGGTTTTGACTTTGCATACAACATCGCTTTAACGAGCGCATCGGTTGTAACGCGGTTCTGGGGTGATAACCCGCATCCATCCATAATATTGAGGGCCGATTTTTCAATACCACGCTGACTCCAGAAATTTTTCAAGGTCTCTACTCCTTTTTCGGTATCCCCGAAACCTTCTTTTTCATAAGCAATGGATTTTAATAATGCTTCCCCATAAAGGTTGATGCTTTTTTTAAGGAACCAGTAATTGATACTATCCAGA
>CAXSIE010000570.1:0-604 GCA_964237295.1 uncultured Flavihumibacter sp.
ACTTGTACAGCGTGACCCAGTTACTGATTATCCTACGATTCACGCCTCAAGTTTAAAAGGTGCTTTAAGGGAGCATTTTGAAAGAAGTTTTGGGAAAAATGATGGAATCGTTGAAAATATTTTTGGGAAAGAAGGGAGAAACGGTCAGGAGAGTCAGACAGGAAGTTACAAGTTTCTTAACGCTGATTTGGTGTCTCTGCCAATAAGATGTACACACAATCAATTTGTTTTAACTTTTGATCCTACGCTTCTAAACAGTGTGAATACAAAAGCAAAGGTGCTTGCAGATATGTCTATATTTAAGCATGAAAATGATTTTAACATTAATCATATTTATGTAAATGATGTAATCAATGGTGTTTTTGCAGAAGATTATCACCTTAAACAAAAGCCTTACAATTATCCTTTAACCGTCAACGCAGGAGAATATTCCGGATTTGAAAATCAATATGCCACTTTAAAAAATACTGACTTTAAAGAATTAGTTCGGAAGCTGCCCGTAATAGCCCGGAATAACATTGAAGACGGCACCAGTAAAAATTTATGGTATGAAGAAGTGGTTCCACATCAAACTGTTTTTATAACTTATATAGGAAGGCTGGGT
>CAXSIE010000570.1:614-3209 GCA_964237295.1 uncultured Flavihumibacter sp.
AAAGAGGAAACGGTTTTTGAAAATACAATAACATCTGACATTATTCAAATAGGTGCAAACGCTACCGTGGGTTATGGTTTATGCAAATTTTATAAGCTAAGTTCAATACAACAAGATGAAAAACATTGAAAATTTAATTTCTTCTGCCATGGATTCTATTACTGAATGTGGATTAATATCTTCAGATGGTTCAATACCCAAAGAATTTAACGGGTATGTTTCTTCTTTGGGAGCTTCTCTTATATCTGCAGGCCTGTTGCCAACGATTATTTTCTTCTCTCAAAAAGGCGATAGTAATGACAGGCATAAAATCGTTAAGTGTTTAGAATTTATCTTAAGAAAAAATTTTGATGACGCACTCAAAAGAGATGTCTCTCTTATCATGGAAATTAAAACACTTGTACAAAACCAGAAATCTACTGCTTTGTTAGAAAAACAATTAACAGATGCTGCTATTGCACTAAAATTAGCAATCAGAACTTTCCCTAAATCAAGAAATAATTAAGTATGAGCGAGTGGACAAATATGAAAGCACCTAACTTAGGGCTTCTATTCTATAAACAAATCTACAAAGAACCGGAATTAATTAGAACATTAAATATTGTTGGAGATGAACTTCAATTTAAAGTTAATGATAAGAAGCCTGAATTTAAAAAGTTTTATGACGCTTTGTATGAAAAAGATATGAATGATTACAATATATCATCATATTTAAAACCTTATTACTCATTTTGTCTCTATACTACCTATCCTGGTTTGCTTACAGGAAGCGGCTATCCTCATGATACAAAAAGCGTTGGTGATTTTAAAATCGGATTCTTTTTTGACCATACTACTGGCTTACCTGTAATCCCAGGAAGTTCTGTCAAAGGCACACTTCGCACTCTTTTTGAAGCCGACGTAAACGAAGAAGGCAAGAATTATACCGGGGAAAAATCTACAACCATCATAAAATCTATACTGTTTAATATTATTGAAACGGAGACAACAATAGATGACATTACTAAAAAGAACATTATTACAATCACTGATACTCTTAAGGTCGAAATTCTTCTTGAAGCAAAGAACAAAATTTTTGGCTGGGAAGAAAGCGCTGGCAATGACATATTCTTTGATGCGAGCACGGGCGAATCTATATCAGGTGAAGGCGCCTTCATTGGAGAGGATTATATTACACCGCATTATCCTGACGTTTTAAAAAACCCCAAACCTTTACAATTTTTAAAAGTATTGCCTAACGTAAAGTTTAAATTTGAATTTAAGCTGTCAGATGAAGGCTTTGATAAGGAAGTAAAATTGCTATTATTTAAACATATTTTTTTGACCGTTGGCATTGGTGCCAAAACCAATGTAGGATATGGACAATTTTCTGAAAAAAAACAGGTTGCTAATACTAAAGCTATTCATGAACACCAGCCGAACACATTCCAAAGAAATCACAGTTCAAATTATCGTGAAAGAGACAAGATTCAAAAACAGGACCTGGATGAATTAGCTGAAAAAAATCGCATTGAAAATAAAAATGAAGGATTACAGCAAAACCGGTTTATCATTGATGTCCCTGCTGACGCACCTTCTGAAAATACACTAAAAGTAGGTGATTTAATAAAAGTTGTTGTATTGGAAGATGCAGGAGATGAAGTAAAAAATATATACTTACAATTATTAGTTCGCGAAAGCAGCTATATAACAATACCTAAGCCAGAACAGTTTAAAGAATACAAAGGGGGAGAACGATTAACGCTTATAACTACAAAAATAGAAAATGGAAAAGTGAAAGGTCTTAAAAAGGAAAAGATAAAATAGCCCATGCACCCTGTCACCATCACCACCATCCAAACAAATATCCCTGCCCCGCCTAGCGAGCTTGAGCCTATCAAAAAAGCCCTCTCCTCCTGGCTCAAGCAAAAAGGGTTCAGACAGCATGGCTATTTTCACAATCATGAAAACGAAGAAGACCCGTCGTTCAAAAAAAATGAATACCCGCTGATACAATTAAGAAGTCCGAACGGATTGCTCATGCTTTGGGGGATGCAGGAAGGCGCCAGTGTATTACAACAAATGATGCTTACGGAAATGCTCAGAGGTTTTCAGTACCGGGGCACATCATGTCATGTTATTCCGGAGCAAACATCCGTTCAGCAACATCAACTGGGATTTAAAGACAACAATGAACTAAATTTTTACGAACTGAATTATTTTGTAGCGCTTACGGCACCTAATTTCAAAAGCTGGCAGCAGCTACCCGATGCTGCAAAGAGAATGGAAAGACTGCAGGAATTACTGGTAAACAATATCACCATGTTTTGTAAAGCCGCAGGGTTTGCATTAGACAAAGAAAAGCTGCTGGCTTCTATTTATTGGTTATGGCATTCACGCTGGGTGATGATCAAAGAATATAAAGTACTTGCCTTTACCCTTAGTTACCATAGCAACCTTATCATGCCTGATGGGATTGCACTGGGTCGTCAGACGAGGTTAGGTTATGGTTGGCAAACAACCCGCAATGGCTTTGAAGGGGAACAAGCTGGCAATCAAACGTAAACCTCCAACCCACCCCATGTTTTTATTTTGATTTTTCGTAAATAGTTTTGC
>CAXSIE010000571.1:0-3200 GCA_964237295.1 uncultured Flavihumibacter sp.
AATATGCCTGCACTGGCCATCACCGACCATGGCAATATGTTTGGCGTATTCGAATTTGTAAAACAGGCTTATAACCATAAAAATGAAGATGGCACGCTGAAAGTAAAACCTATCGTGGGTTGTGAGTTCTATATTACCGAAAACCGTCACCGCAAACAATTTGCTAAAGACGACCGGGATCCCCGGCACCACCAGATATTACTGGCAAAGAATGAAATCGGTTACCGCAACCTGATTAAACTTACATCATTGGGATATATTGAAGGCATGTATTCCAAATATCCACGCATAGACAAAGAACTTATCCATTTATATCATGAAGGCCTGATAGCAACCACCTGTTGCCTGGGTGCCTTGGTTCCGCAAACCATCTTAAAGAAAGGGGATGAAGATGGTGAAGATGAATTTAAATGGTGGCTGAATATTTTCCAGGAAGACTATTATGTAGAATTGCAACGTCATGGAATACCTGATCAGGACAAGGTTAACCTGGCACTGGTGAAATATGCCAAAAAGCATAATGTAAAAATTATTGCTTCCAACGATTCGCATTATGTAGATCAAACGGATTATGATGCGCACGACATACTGCTTTGCATCAACACCGGTGAAAAATGGGCGACTGAAAAGCTTACCGACTTCTCTGATGATGACGTTGCTTCCAAAAACAAACGCTTTGCCTTCCCCAACGACCAGTTTTATTTCAAGGATTCCGCTGAGATGACAAAGATCTTCAGCGACATTCCGGCCTCTATTGATAATACCAATGAGATAGTAGATAAGGTGGAACTGCTAGATCTGAAGAGAGACATCCTGCTGCCGAATTTCGTAGTTCCGAAAGAATATCCAACCCAGGATGCTTACCTAGAACATATCACCTGGATGGGCGCCAAAGAAAGGTACCACGAAATGACCCCGGAAATTGACGAACGCATCCGCTTTGAACTGTTCACTATTAAAACCATGGGCTTCGCCGGCTACTTTTTAATTGTGAGCGATTTCATTAAAGCCGGCCGAGAACTTGGTGTGTTTGTGGGACCAGGCCGTGGTTCCGCGGCAGGCAGCGTGGTGGCTTTTTGTATCGGCATCACTAACATAGATCCGTTGAAATACAACCTGCTGTTCGAAAGGTTTTTGAATCCTGACCGTAAGAGCATGCCGGATATAGACACTGATTTTGATGATGAAGGCCGGCAAAAAGTGATCAACTATGTAGTGGAAAAGTACGGTAAGAACCAGGTAGCGCAGATCATCACCTATGGTACCATGGCGGCCAAAAGCAGTATCAAAGATGTGGCTCGTGTGATGGACCTTTCCCTACCGGAATCCAATGCACTTGCCAAACTGATACCCGACCGGCCCGGTATTACTTTAAGACGGGTGTTGAAGGCACCCCTTACGGCAAAAGACGGTGAAAAGTCTTTGGCCGAGAAGGAAGGACTGATGGCGGAAGATATGGAAAATGTGAAAAAGATGCGCGAGATCTACAACGGCAACAGCATTCAAAGTAAAATCTTGCATGAAGCGGAGATATTGGAAGGATCGGTTCGTAACACCGGCATTCACGCTGCGGGTATCATCATCGCCCCCAGGGACCTTACCGATCTGATTCCTGTGGCCATTTCAAAAGAATCCGACCTGTGGGTAACACAGATAGACGGCAGCATCATAGAAGAAGCCGGCGTAATAAAAATGGATTTTCTCGGTCTGAAAACCTTGAGCATCCTCAAGACCGCGCTGGAGCTGATAAAAGAAAACCATGGCATCAGCATCAGCATTGATGAGCTGGAACTGGATGACTTTAAAACATTCGAACTTTACCAGAAAGGCGAAACAAACGGTACTTTCCAGTTTGAAAGCACCGGTATGCAGAAATACCTTCGCGACCTGAAGCCCGATAAATTCGATGACCTCATCGCCATGAACGCATTGTACCGGCCGGGACCACTGGCATACATTCCCAACTTCATCGATCGCAAGCATGGCCGCGAAAAAATCAGCTACGACCTTCCCATTATGGAGGAAATTTTAAAAGAGACTTATGGCATCACCGTATACCAGGAGCAGGTGATGTTATTATCTCAAAAAATTGCCGGCTTCGGAAAAGGCGACGCAGACGTACTGCGAAAAGCGATGGGTAAAAAGCAGAAGTCGGTGCTGGATAAAATGAAGGAGCAGTTTATAAAAGGCGCTACTGCAAACGGACATCCTGCCGATAAGCTGCAAAAGATCTGGGCCGACTGGGAAGCCTTTGCCCAGTATGCATTTAATAAGTCGCATTCCACCTGTTATGCCCTGGTGGCTTATCAGACGGCTTACCTTAAAGCGCATTATCCGTCAGAATACATGGCTGCCGTACTCAACCATGCGGGCGCCATTGAAAAGATCACCTTTTTTATGGAGGAATGCAAGCGGATGGGACTCACCGTATCAGGACCGGATGTGAACGAATCCAAAAGAGGGTTTGCCGTGAACAAGAAAGGTGAGATCCGTTTTGGAATGAGCGGGTTGAAAGGTGTTGGTGAAGCGGCCATTGAAAGTCTGATCGCTGAAAGGGTTAAAAGCGGCCCCTTCAAAACGATGTTCGACCTTATCAAAAGGGTGAACCAGCGATCGGTGAATAAAAAATCACTGGAAAGCCTGGCTTATTCCGGCGCTTTCGATTGCTTTAAAGAACTGCACCGTGCCCAGTACTTTAATACACCGGAAGGCGAACACATCACCGGACTGGAGAAGATCATAAAATTCGGAAATGTGTACCAGACAAGCCTCACTCATTCAACCCATAGCCTGTTCGGAGACCTGGAGATGCCGGAAATAAGTACTCCTAAAATTCCTTACTGCCAACCCTGGAGCCTTACAGAACTGCTGGATCATGAAAAAGATGTAACTGGCATTTTTATGAGCGGTCACCCCCTGGATAATTTCAACTTCGAAATAAAACATTACAATATCACTACGCTGGCTGAATACAACGAGGTAAAAGAAGCCGTTCACTTACAGGCTAATCCTAACAAGCAGTTCCGCATCGCCGGACTGGTAGTGGATGCGCAACACCGGGTTACAAAAAACGGCAAGCAATTCGGCTCTTTCACCCTTGAAGATTACAGCGGCAAGAGTGAATTTATTTTATGGAGTGAGGAATATGTAAAATTTTCCAACTACCTGGAAAAAGGAAAGAATATTTATATCTGCGGTGT
>CAXSIE010000572.1:0-3198 GCA_964237295.1 uncultured Flavihumibacter sp.
TTTTTTGATAATACACCGGTTATTTTCCGGGAGCTGCAAAAGGATGCTCAGATAATTCTCTCATTTGATCCTGCCGCACATTGCATTGAAGAGGTAATGGCTACCTATCCTGGATTTTATGCTATTGCAGCATACAGGTTTTCACATGAGCTGTATTCTATGAAGATACCGATCCTGCCACGGCTTGTTTCAGAACATGCGCATAGTGTTACCGGAATTGATATTCATCCCGGTGCAAAAATCGGCTCCGGTTTTTTTATTGATCACGGCACCGGTGTTGTAATAGGGGAAACATGTATCCTGGGTGATAATGTAAAAATTTATCAAGGGGTTACCCTGGGCGCATTGAGTGTTGCCAAAACAGAAGCGAATAAAAAACGGCATCCGACTATTGAAGACAATGTGGTTATCTATTCTGGCACAACCATTCTTGGCGGCAAAACTGTTATCGGCCGCGATTCTATAATCGGGGGTAATGTTTGGTTAACAGAAAGTGTTCCTCCTTATTCACTGGTATACCATAAAAGCGAAGTCCGGGTCAGGGCCAATAAAGATTTTGATCAGCCCTTAGACTCAATAAATTTCATTATCTGAAAAACAAGGTAACTCTTTTCCCTTTCAGAATTTTCTCTGTCGGTTTAAAATCTGTAAGATTCATATAAAAATTATTTATATAATAAGGGTATCTACTTATAAAGTGGTAAAACCTGTGGAAAACTTAATATGGCTTTTAGATAATAGCATGTATAAGTACCTTATTTTGCAAATGAAAAATTAGCATAAAGGAAAGTTGAATAATGCTGATATACTAATAAAACTTTCAAACCGTAATATTGATAATTTTTTAAACGCTTCTTATGCAACATCATGAATTGAATGACTTAGTAGGAAAATTTAATTTTCCTCTTGATAAGCTTAAGATGTTATCAGACCAATATCCTTCAGCAAAAAGTGAATTTGTAGAACAGGTTCTTTCTTATGTGAAGAATCATGGAATGACTTTTTCTTATGTAATGAACATGATGGAAATGGATGCAGCTTTTCTTCAGTTTTTAGGAATAACAAAAGCTGAAAAATTTATGGAAAGCAGGGTGCCTGAACCTTCTCAGGCTTAACTTTACATTCATCAGGTAAGGCTTGATAATATAACAATGGCAGGCATTTAAGATGCAAACATTGTCGCCTCGTTTTGTACTTTACTTTCTATAGGAATTTTAAGAAATTCACTAAGTGCTTCGGCTATAGCTATCTTTAATAATTCCTGGTCTGTTATCTTAACAGCTTCAACCTCCAAACGATCATTTCTTTGTTTGATCACATGATTTCCGTATAGAAGCATTTCCAGGCTGCCGTTCATAACGGTGATCTCATAATCTATGCCTGCTGCTTTAGGCTTTACTCTAATAAGGGAATAATAGAAATTCTCTTTAAATTCAAATCCTACTGTTAATAAATTAACCATGATGCAGTTTTTTATAGTAATTGTTGCTGATGAATGATGATTGATTACTACAAAAGTGTACCATCTCTTTTAAATTATAAGCGTTGAATTTTTTATTGGTGAATTTTCTTCAGGCCGTGCGTTCAGATATGCGCCGGGCGCAAGTTTCATAAGAAACAGGACGTATATATATTATTTAATCGTAACCGGTTTAAATAAGTTGCCGGTAACATTATTTTTTCAAATTGGTAGTTTGGTTCCCATTGCTGGAATTATTATGATTCAGATTAATCAAGTCGGAGCAGGAATATAGTAGGAACTCCTTCCTCCTTACCGGTAACAATAAATGATTATTAACATCATGCTTTAGCTAAGTGTTAAGTTAAAAAGGAAGTTGCGTATGGAAAGGTAATAACTAACATTATAAGTGTTTTTTTAACACAGAGGGCGCAGAGGAAGGAAACACAGAGACCACGGAGGGCGTCCGTGGTCTCTGTGTTTCCTTCCTCTGCGCCCTCTGTGTTAAAAAAACTGTCCGGATGTTTGACGGGTAATACGTCCATTTACGATTAACATAACACTAATATTATTTTTCCTCTTTTTCCATGAGCTCGTGAAAAGTTTTATGCGCGGTAGTGATTAACTTTTTAAGATCGTCGTTACTTTTTTTCTGCATAACAGCTTCCTTAACAGCTTTACAATTACCAACCAGCTTATCTAATATGGGCTTTACCTGTTTTGCATTATAAGCAGATGGAATAGCCGAAGCCTGCCATACCTGTGCCTTTTGAACCAGCGCATCTGCATTGTCTTTAACAGGTTGTAGATTACCTTCTTCTACCGGATGATAACATTTGGCCATTATTATATGAAAATCTTCCATCTGTTTCCATTCTTTCTTTTGAGCGAATAACAATGAAGTAATAAAAAGAAAAATAGTTGCTGATAATATGTGTTTCATTTAATGGTATTTGAAAGTTAAATTTATATTTCTCACAGGTGTGAGCGTACAATTTTTGTGTATGGGAAATTTGAAATATTTCTTAAACTTCGCCGGTCCGGAACATTACTCACCCGGATGATAGGTTTTATCTACATGCTTCATCACATCCTCTTTATAAAAAAACACTTCTTTAAACCTGCCCTCCAAAAACATTTCCGCCTGATCACTAAAATGTTTGGAGGAAGGATCAAATGATGCTCCACCTGTAATGATAGTCCGTGCCGTAATTTTTGGTCCGAATTCTACTGCTGCAATGAAACTGTTACCGGTGGAACCATAACGTTTTTTTGTATTTTGTGTGCTGCTTACGAAAGAAGGTAATTGTCCAAAGACTGAAGAAGTTTGCGCTACGGCAATGCTCGGCTCGTCATCATAAAAGCGGCCATCGGCACTGCGTTGGTAGCGGTTGATATCACCCCATTGTACCTTCCAGTTGCCGAAGCGGTTTTGCAGGCTGGTAAGCGCTTCCGATAAGAACTTTAATTGCTGCAGGGCGGTGGTGTTTTTAATCATAGTGTTCACTCGTTCGGTTTGATAGGTTGCCTGTTCTGAACTTGTGGCCCTGGGCATACCCGCCAGCATCCGTGTTCCCCATTCCACAGCAAGCGTAGTTGCGATTGAGTTGGTGGCGGATCTTTTATCCCATTGTTGTAATATTTTTACCGGTTCGGAAAGCTTTTGTTGTAACGAATCCGGCGCCTGGGCATAAGCGCTGAAAAGCGGAGGCAGCAATACATCGAAAGCGGCAAGATAA
>CAXSIE010000573.1:0-3188 GCA_964237295.1 uncultured Flavihumibacter sp.
GTTGCTGTTGAACTGCACTTTACCGCGAATCATGTCAGTGAATTCAATCTCCTGGTTTTGCGGCATTTTTATCCGGATAACATAAGGTACATCTTCTTTTATAAGTAACCTGCATTCCTCATTACTCAGGGTAAGTGAGTTGCGCATTTTTTCACGCAGCACATAATTATATTGCGGTTGCGGATTGTTGTCAGTTTTAAACTTTGTTCGCATCTCTTCCAGTTCCAATGTGGAATCGAATGCATAATACGCCAGACCCTGATCAATCAACTGATCAGCATACTGACGATAAATGCTTTTTCTTTCACTCTGCCTGTAAGGTGCAAAAGGGCCGCCTACATGAGGACCTTCATCCGGATTCAATCCGCACCATTGTAAACAATCTATGATATATTGTTCGGCACCTTCAACATAGCGGTTCTGATCGGTGTCTTCAATGCGCAGAATAAAATCTCCCCCATGTTGTTTTGCAAAAAGGTAATTAAACAACACTGTTCTTACTCCACCTAAATGCAGCCCACCTGTAGGACTTGGCGCAAAACGAACTCTTACTTTTCTTTCCATAAACCAAATTTAATGATTAATGATTAATGGTTAATTATTAACGGTTGGTGTTAATTATTGACGTCTATAGCACTTTCTGAAATTACTGTTGGGTACAATACTCTTACCTTTGAAACAGCTTACCGTTAATCATTAATCATTAATAATTAACCATTAAAAATGTTCTATCTCGTTAAAACTCCATGGTTGGTAAAAAAGTTTATATATCCTGATTATGTATGGAGCATTCCTTGTAAAGAGAAAAAAATTTACCTGAGTTTTGATGATGGGCCTCATCCAACGGTAACTCCATTTGTTCTAGATCAGTTAAAACAATACAATGCCCAGGCAAGTTTTTTTTGTATCGGTAAAAATGTTGTCGAACATCCTGATATATACAACCGAATCATAAGCGAAGGCCATAGTGTTGGCAATCATACCTATAATCATTTAAATGGCTGGCAGGCTGATGACAAGACTTATTTAAAGAATATTATTATGGCGGGCAAATATATAAACTCTTCACTCTTTCGCCCGCCATATGGAAGGATTACACGCTTCCAGGCAACACAGCTGATGGATAAACTGCACTATAACATTGTTATGTGGTCAGTATTAAGCGGTGACTTTGATATTAATCTTTCTCCGGAAGATTGTTGGCAAAATATTTTGAAAGCAACTACTTCCGGATCCATTATAGTTTTTCATGATAGTGAAAAAGCAAAAAAAAGATTGGTGTACACCTTACCTAAACTGTTACAATATTATAAAGAAAGAGAATACAATTTTGAAAAAATCATTCTATAAAATAGATATGATTTTGAGAATGGAAATTTCTGATTGCGGGAGTCTTTACTGGTATAGGTTTACTAAGAAACTTCCTAAAAAAATTTGGGCCTGGGTAGAAACCCTGGCCCGTTTTTAATCCGTACCCTATGAAAACTATTTTAAAGATAGAACAATTTTTAATTAATCCAAACTAATTTCTGTTGATGAAAAATTTATGATTAAGTTCGATTTATTGTTACATGCTCCGCTACCAAAACTAATGAGAACCGCGCCTGTATTGGATCATATGGCTTTGGTATTTGCTTTTATCATCCAGCGGCAAGTAATTTTTTCATAACAAGTTGTCATGTTTTAAAATTTTATTTAAAAAAAATTAAATCGTTTTTAATTATTCTATTTTCCTGTCCATTGATGCGTTACACATCGTCATTAAGACAATTTCATCTAGTAAAATCTTTATGTATGTGATGGTATAATTACTATTATTCTTCGTAAGTTTACTAGCTTAGCGGTTACTTTAAAATTATTTTTTGTGAAGAACTAAGGTTTTTAAGGCGTTGCAATTTCACTACCTGAGTATCGTTTATGTAAAAACTATCAAAGTAAGTGGGTGTTATTTTACAAGCCAGGGTTAGCGATCCCCTATAAACAGTAGGAATTTTTCTTTGAGGTGAATGTTATCTTTAACACTCCATCCATTGTAAAATCATGATTGACCTAAACGGAAGAATTGCAGAAGCATAAGCCGGATTATCTTAACTGTAAAGCTGGTAATTACCAGAATCGGGATAGTAATTATACGATTAAAAACTCTGGTTTCTACACAGGATGCTTCGTATAAAGCATGTGTTAAAGATCGGAAATGGGTCTATAGCGGCTTTTTGATGCATATTAAGTTTAATAAATAATATTTTTGAACTTTGAGCCATGATAATAGATACACATTGCCATTTGTACCTGGCTGAATTTGCTGACGATATCCGTGAGGTTATAAATAGGGCAGTAAAAGAAGGTGTTACCAGGTTTTATCTCCCTTCCATAGATAGTTTGTCTCTTGACAGCATGTTGCAACTTCAGGATGAATTTCCCGGCAGATGTTTTTCCATGGTAGGGTTACATCCCTGTTCTGTAAGAGAAAATTACCAGGAAGAATTGAGATCAGTACAGGACTGGCTTTCAAAAAGAGCTTTTGCAGCGGTTGGCGAGATAGGGCTTGATTTTTATTGGGATAAGACTTTTGAGCAGGAGCAATATGATGTTTTTAACCAGCAGGTGGAATGGGCTTTACATTATGACCTTCCTATAGTAGTTCATTCAAGGGAAGCAACAACAGAATGTATAAACATCGTTCAGCAGCATCAAAGAGGTGCGCTGAAAGGGATCTTTCATTGTTTTAGCAGTGATTACGAATCGGCTATGCGGATCATAGATTTTGGATTTTATTTAGGTATAGGGGGTGTGCTTACTTATAAGAATTCTGGTTTGGCAGCGGTATTGCAAAAGATTCCGTTAGAGCATATGGTGCTTGAAACGGATGCCCCTTATTTGACACCGGTTCCTTTTCGCGGGAAACGTAATGAAAGCAGCTACCTTAAATATATTGTTGAAAAATTAGCGTTGGTGAAAGGGGTATCAGTGGAAGAGGTAGCTGCTATCACCACATCAAATGCCGAAAAAATATTCGGCAGCTAAGTGCTGATCGTGTATTTTTGCTGCCCGTTTAACAGGAGAGTTGTCCGAGTGGTTGAAGGAGCACGCCTGGAAAGTGTGTATGCTCGAAAGGGTATCGAGGGTTCGAATCCCTCACTCTCCGCAGTTTGAAGTATCAAATCTAGTTAAAAGCCTACAAATCAGTG
>CAXSIE010000574.1:0-794 GCA_964237295.1 uncultured Flavihumibacter sp.
ATTTTGTATTAAGGGAAGTACATTGAAATCCGGTTCTACAATAGCATAATACAACTTGTCCTTCGTAAGCTGAAACCGGATGAATGCCTCCATGCGATGTTTTTCGCGGTGCACTTTTTTTGCAGTGTCGGTTACCGTTAGTACCGCCGGGTGGCTGCAATCTTTTTCTATGGAAATATTTGAGCTGAACACATATTGTACATAAGCCAACAGTGTGTTTTCTATACCGGCTATTTCTGAAAGCCAGGTGTTATGTAATTGCTGCATTGCTGTTACCGACAATTTTTTCTGCAGGCCTTTCCATACCCGCTTTGCTTTTACTTCATCAGATGTTACAAAGCATTCATTACCAAAGAAACTTTTCTGGTACTTATCTGCAGCATATAGGTTAACTTCTTTAAAACCATGTTCGTAGATCTCAAAAATGGTGGTGAGCCATCCTTCAAAACTTCCGTCATGTATCACTGTCTGCATGATTAAAACAGATGAAGCTGTTGGGAGAAATTCGGTTTGTATTTACTATTGCCGGTAGCAAGGATCTGTTGTTTGATTTGCATCGGGCTAAAATCCTTTCGTTCAAAATCAGGACTGCTACAGGTTATGAAATACCTGGCCCTGTTATACTGAATGCCCATTTTCTTTAAATGCTCCCAGTTCAGCTTATTGAACCTGCGGCTGGCAGTAATTTTTTGAGCAGATTGAATACCGATACCGGGAACCCGCATTATAACAGAGCGGTCTGCCTTATTAATGTCAATTGGGAACAATTGCAGGTTTCTTAGCGCCCATCCCAG
>CAXSIE010000574.1:804-3185 GCA_964237295.1 uncultured Flavihumibacter sp.
AGTTTTGGATCAATGTCCATATCAAGATGTGGTTGTGTCGGAGAAACAATTTCTTCTACCCCAAATCCATAAAACCGTATCAGCCAATCTGCCTGGTAGAGCCTGTTCTCACGGATCATTGGTACAGGCGTACCTATTGCAGGTAAACGGTTATCACTACTAACAGGCACGTACCCGGAATAGTACACTCTCTTTAATTGCATTTTCCGGTAAAAGTAATTGGCCATCGAAAGTATCTCCACATCTGTTTCAGGTGTGGCGCCGATTACCATTTGCGTACTTTGTCCGGCAGGGGCAAACAATGGCGTCTTGGTAAAAAGTTTTTTTTCTTCGCGGTTTTCAATGATAGCATTTTTCAGGTAAGCCATGGGTTTTATCATGTCCTCCCTTTTTTTATCGGGAGCCAGCAGGCGGAGGCTTTTCTCAGTAGGCATTTCAACATTTACGCTAAGGCGGTCAGCATGCAGCGCAGCTTGTTTTAATAATTCATCACTGGCGCCGGGGATTGCTTTCAGATGGATGTAGCCATGGAAGTTATGCTCGGTACGAAGTTTTTTAGCTATTAATACCAGGCGCTCCATAGTATAGTCAGCATTTTTAAAAATGCCGGAGCTGAGAAACAAGCCTTCTATATAGTTTCTACGGTAAAAATTAATGGTAAGATCTACTACTTCCTGCACGGAGAAAGCCGCCCGTTTAATATCATTACTGCGGCGGCTTACACAATAAGCACAATCATAAATGCAATGATTGGTCAATAAAATTTTCAGGAGTGAAACGCAACGTCCGTCTTCAGTATAGGCATGACAGATTCCCGTACCTGTAGAACCCAGTCCTTTATTTTCATTTTTTCTATTGCTACCGCTTGAGGCACAGGATACATCATACTTGGCAGCATCAGCAAGGATTTGTAATTTTTCTGTAATTCTTTCTGGCATTCTACTGGCGCTTAAAAATTAAAGTTACTAAAAATGGTAGTATAGACATACTAATAATTTTAGTTAACGCTTTAAACTTTCAAATGTTTGTAGAACTATCAAATAAAGGTGTGAGAAAGCATGATACCTGGATACATGCAGCATTTTGAACCACGGAGACAGGGTGAGCACGGAGAAACACCGTGTCTCTCCGTGCCACCCCGTCTCCGTGGTTCAATAGCTTTACATATTAACCCTACAACTGCACCAGGTTTTCTTTTTTAAAGGTGCCGTCCCTGAGCGCACTTCCTTCAAACCAGTTACATATTACATCCCCATCCTTGAACCCGCGCAATTTAAAATATTCATCCGCAGCTTTAATGCCTAAGTTAGAAGGATCATCGCCGATTAGCCTTTGAACGGTCATTTTCGGACCACCGGATTTTAATTGTACTACCGCACCAACTTGTAAATTTTCCATGGTTATTATTTTATGGATGTTATTATATAATACAGCATTCTTTAAAAAAAAACTTATCCAGATACCGGATATAATTCTTGCCGATTGCAATTTTCAATTTATTTTACCAATCCTACTGTTAAATTATTTTAAAGGTATGACACCATCACGACCGGCAGCTTTAAGATTTATTTTTATAACTATGTTGATAGATGTAACCGGACTTGGCATCATCATACCAGTGTTACCAAAACTTATTTCAGAACTGATCCATGGCAACTTAAGCGCCGCCTCGGAATATGGCGGCTGGCTGACTTTTTCTTATGCGATCATGCAGTTTTTGTTTGCGCCGGTGTTGGGGAATCTCAGCGATCGTTTTGGCCGCCGGCCGGTGTTGCTTTTTTCCTTGCTGGGTTTTGGCATCGATTATATTTTCCTGGCTTTTGCACCTACCATTGCCTGGTTATTTGTTGGAAGAGTAATTGCTGGAATTACAGGTGCAAGTTTTACAACCGCTTCTGCTTACATTGCAGACATCAGCGAACCTGAAAAAAGAGCCCAGAATTTTGGGTTGATAGGTGCTGCATTCGGAATGGGATTTATTATAGGGCCGGTAGCAGGCGGACTTCTCGGGCAATTTGGGTCACGGGTTCCTTTTTTAACCGCCGCCGCACTCAGTCTGCTGAATACCCTGTACGGATTTTTTGTGCTTCCGGAATCCTTATCCAAAGAACACCGGAGGAAATTTGAATGGAAACGGGCCAACCCGCTAGGCTCCTTAATGCAATTAAAAAAATACCCGGCAGTAATAGGCCTGGTAGGCTGCATCATTTTAATATATTTAGCCGGACAATCCGTTCAAAGCACCTGGACCTTTTACAACATGCAAAAGTTTCAATGGAACGAAGCCTGGGTAGGCTATTCGCTTGGTTTTGTAGGATTAACCGTTGGTATTGTGCAGGGTGGCCTTATAAGAGTGATCATTCCAAAACTCGGCAATACAA